>JBNMJF010000030.1:0-10344 GCA_050873665.1 Helicobacteraceae bacterium | reverse complement strand
CGGCTCGGTGTTTAGCTCACTTAGAGAAGCTGATATGCTATACCTTAGCCCTTGTGTAATCAATGATGAAAGACAGCAGTGGAAAATCAAAAATGGGCAGTTTTGGAGTGTCGATGAGCGATATAGCATAAAAGATGATGGAGATTTTCTCTACGCGGCGTGGGCTTTTGATGAAAAATACAATGAGCATAGCCTAGATTCAAGTATGATGGAGTGGGAAAAAACTATCGCACCAGCAGGCACGCTTAATTTTGGATTTTTGCTCTCTTGGGAAGAAAAAGGCGTAAAATACTATGTGCGAAATGACTCCTCCTCAACGGAAAAATACCCTTTGTATTACAATGTAGAGAGTGGGCATATCGCTAGTTATGATGCCTTTGTGCCACAGCTAAATTGGATGTATTCAAATCTAAATGGCGGAGATTGGGATTGGGTAGTGTGGGGAAAATGCGATGACACAAAGCCACCTAAGGAAAATAAGGCGTTTTTCAAACCTGTGCTAATTGGCGAAAAATTAGTAGCTATAAAGGATAGAAATGGCAACTACTTGCGCGTAACGCATTATGGGATTCATTGGGGTGTGCCTTATGTTGCTAAGCCATCATATATCCCAAAAGATACCGCAAACGCGGCTAGTTCGGAGTTTATCATCGCTAGGGAATTCCAAGATTGGTTAGCACTAATTAGCGCAAATGAAGGCGATAATCTGCCATTTTGTCCAGCTCCGGGGAATCCTAGACCTGATTAAAATTTAAGGATAAAAAAATGAAAAAATTATTACGCGAATCTTTATTGCTTGTAGTTGTGCTAGTCGCATTTAGCGCGTGTAGCAAAGATTATGATATTCCACAAATCCCAAATAACCACCCACAAATGCAATCTTTGCTTAGCTCTAGCACGAGCAAGGCAAAAAAAGATTACAATGCGAAGTATGACTATTTGGAGCGTGATGGATTTAAATTCGCCCCGCACGATTCTGCGCTCACGCAATATCTAGCCAAAAATCCGCAAAAAAATCGCAAAATCTACGCTAAGCCAAAACCCACGCTTTTATTGACAGCACCTACTTTAATGCAACTACCGCCAGATTTTAATTTGGGCGCGTGGGAGCAAAGACTTTTGCAAATCATAAATACCACGAATCGCGATGGTATGTCGCAGTTGCAAGGCATTTGCGGTGTGTGTATGTTGCAATCCTATCAAATAATCGCAGAGTTTATGCACTATCACAATAATCCGCCCACAAGCGGTGGCTATTTTTTTGACACTGCGCCAAATACCAATCCTTTTACAAGTTTTCAACGCAGACACTCTATACTGCACGATACTTTGGCGGATATTGAGGATTATTATGCGATTGCCCCAACCGCAGCTTCAAGGGTATTTCTAAACTCTATGAATACCGCGATGGCTAGTTCTATCTCTATGCTTCCGCAGTATGATTGGAGTTTATTTGGTGCAAGTGCGAATGATGAGGATATAACAAATCTAATGCAAAGGGCGTTTAATGAAAGCAGAACGGGAGATATGTATCTTGCGTTTTTATTGCTATTTTTGCCAGAGAGGGAGGCTATAACGGGGCATACCGTGGTTATTTTGCGCACAAATGAAGGTATTGTGATGATTCCTACAAATATACGCGCACTCTCACTTGACGCACTTAGGCGATATATGCAGGTGGCAACCAATCCCACCGAGCTACGCGCGAGGCTTACTGCTAGGGCGAGAGGACGCACTTCAATCCTAGCAGGGCTAGGGCTACTTCAAGTAAGAGAAGCGCCGAATCTGCCTTTTGCTAGTGCGCTGTCTTTTAGCGATTGTGTAGGTGAGGGAGAAGATAGGCGTGGAAATAATGCCCTACCTAGCGCAGCTGCGCTAAATCAATGTGCTAGTGGCAGGTGCAATCAATAAGTTTTTTAATCAAATTTATCAAACAAAGGACAAATTATGATTAAAGATGCCACAGCTTTTTTTACAAAAAAATATTTTTTTAATGCTATAATTTCGCCGATTTTTTGGCTTTTGATAATTGCTTGACATAATTGCTTGGGGGTTTTATGATGACATTTGGTAGATATTGTGCGCCTAAGATTCGCACAATGATTGCGATTCGCACATTTATTTGCAGAGTGATTCGCCACTTCTGGGGGGGGGGGGAAATGCCTAAATCTTAAAATATTATCACTTTTTTGCATATTTTTTACTGCGTTAAATGCTGTCGAGCTAGAAACGCTATGTCCAAATGATACTTGCTCCATAACTACACCAAATGCCCTTATCACAAATAACAAATCTTTAACACGCAATAGTATAACTTTTAGCGCAAATGTCAATGATTTTATAAATTATGGCGAATTGCGTTTTACATCCACAGCAACTTCTAGTCAAATCAATGCCACGATAAATAATCTCATCAACTATGGCAATATAAAAAATCAATATAATGTCAGTATGAATGCTACGCTTACTATTGATGCTAATGGAGCGATTGATAATATCTTTAACTACGGCAATTTTCTTGGTGGTAATAAGCTACAATTTAATAATCAAAATAGCACGACATATATCTACAATGCAGGTGTAATGGGTGCTATAGCATCTCAACCTACCAATACAATCATTGTAAATAATTTAGGCACTATTGAGGCTGCTACTGCTGCGCGTCAATTCGGTGCTCTTGGTAATTTGGTGTTAGAAAATTATGCTTTGACAATCAACCTTAACGCGTCTGTTTTTAATACGGGTGAATGGGTGGATAATGAAAAAGCACAGAACTCTCATTTGATATTACAAAATGTAGGAAATGTAAGATTTAAGGATAGCGATTCAAAGATTATCATAGATATTGGCAATGATTTTGAGTTAGGGAAAGAGTATGCCATAGGTAAGTTAATCATCGATGAAAGCCGTAATGATAATGCAAATGGCAAAATAGCAGTGGATTTTAGTCGCTTAACTACACGAAGCGATTTATATGAGATAACCAAAGGTAGTAATAATACTTTTAGAATTAGTATAAATGCAAAAAATAGCACGATAGGCTCTCTAAATAAAGCAAATACAAAAACTATGCAAAGCCTAATGTTTGCAAGTAATGCGATGATATTTGGCGGTGGCGTGGGTAAAATAGGCGCAAGTAAAATAAACGCGGCTAAAGTGGATTTTGCAAAGCAATATTTGGCAAATAAAGCAATCAAAAATAATGATAGATTCTTTTATAAAAATGATTCGCTATTTTTAGCGGAAACAAGCTATCGATTAGATGCCATTAGAGGCGATGAAATGCCGAATCCTAAAATTGATGAATCGCTAAATACTAAAGATGATTCGCCCAAAAAAGGCAAATATCGCTTTATGCTAACGCCATTTGTGAATCATAATATTTTCTTTGAATCTGGAGCGCATAATCTATCTAGCATAGATGCTGGATTCGTAACGCTATTTAGCGGGAAAATCGATGAAAATAACGAGCTAGGCACACATTTTACTTTTAGCTATAGCAATCTAAAAGATAGCAATGACAAAGCATTTAATGTTAAGTCGGCGAATCTAAATTTAGGGCTTAATTACAAAGTAGATTTTATCTATGATACTTATCTAAAAGCGCGAATCGATGCGTTTATCTTTATGAATAAAATAAAATCACTAACTATCATAAATACGCTTAAGCCCAATAATATAGGCTTTGGCGCAAGTGCGTATGGTGGTAAGGATTTTCATTTAGGCGAAATAGGTAGCTTTGGCGTAGAAGTGGGATTAGATTACAAAATGCTATATCAAAAGTCTATAACGATAAGCAATGCGTCAAATACCATATATGAGATTTATGATAGAGCATTTTATCATTTATTATATTTAGATTTGGGATTGGCATATAGTAAATACTTTAGCACAAATATTGGGCTATGGGGACTAAATGCAAAGGTAGGATATAGGGATAATCTCACCAATAACGCCCTAACAAAATCCAAAGTATTCCTAAGCAGAGGCGGTAGCGTAAATATGACAATGGATAATGACAAAGTGCTTGGATATTACAGCGTAGGCGGAAGCTATTTGTTAGAAAATAAAGACTTTAATATGGAGAATTTGAGCTAAATTATATCGGTGGCGTTGGCGATAGGAGCGTAAGCAATGGTGGAGGATTCAAATGGAGGGTGCTATGGTAGCGGTAAAAATGATGCGTAAAGCATTGATAGCATTGTGGCTATGTGGATTTTCTATATTAAATGCAGTGGAGCTAAGCGGATTTTGCAAACTTGATGCTGGTGGAATATGGTGCATTATAAAAAATGATTTTGGCACAATAACAAATAATAGTCATCTTAGCAACATAAAGTGGGTAGATATATATTATGGCGATAGCTTTATCAACTACGCACCCATTGACTTTACCAATAATGCAACTGGTTTTGATATGCGCGAGACAGCAAATTTGCGTAACTTTATAAACTACTCCAGCATAACAGGAGCTGCGATTCGTCATTATGGTTATATCGATAGATTTGTAAATTATGGCACTATTTACAATACGGGGAACGATACTATTCAAGTAGGGCGTAGCAATAAAGATGAAGGATATATAAGGGAATTTATCAATTATGGGAGCATTTCAAATTGGAGAGGAAATGTTCTTACTCGACACGCTACATTATCTTTTGAAGGAGTTGATGCTAGTGTTGCTATTGTTAAAAACTTTGGGGTTATGAGTGGTGTGCATAGTAGTAGCAAAACGGTTATCATAGATAGTCGTGGCGTTATGTATCCATTTAATAAGTCTTGGCTTACTGGAGACAGCGATACCATCGGTTCCATTGGGCATCTATCTATAACAAAGGGAGTTAGTATGTATATCCAAAACTTTACCTTGTATTTAGATAAAAGCGCAAATGATTTCAATGCCTACACTTATGACAGAGGCAATATCTCTAACTCGCATTTATTTGTATCAGGTGATACTAATGCTAATAACTCACTAAAATTTTATGATAAACATTCAAAGCTAATATTAGAATTTGGCGAGAAGTTTGAGTTAGGAAAAGATTATCTAATGAGCAAACTTATGGTAATCAATCCCACTAATAAAGTATCTCTACCAAATATAGATATTTCGCGCATAGTGGCTAAAAATGACTTATATAAGATTACGGCAAATGGTGGCTATTTTCGTGTGAATTTGGCAAGTGGCAAAGATGTCCATACACCTATCACAGAGCTAAATAAATCTAATGCTAAATCAATGAATTCTATGACTCTAAAAAGCAATTCTCAAATATTTGGCAGTAGTGGAAATGGCGCAAATAGCGCATTTACTAAAGCAGAGCTAAATGGATATAGCAAATATCTAGCACTAAAAGGGCTAAAAAATAATGATAGATTTTTTTATAAAAACGATTCGCTAATTTTAGCAGATAATGTGGGCGAATCTAGTGGCGAATCTAGCAATTTTGGCGAATCTAGGGGCGAATCCAGCATAAGCGAATCACAAAATATAAGTGAATCAAGCGAATCTAATAATAGCGATTCGCCAAAAAACAAATATCGCTTTTTCTTTACACCATATATCGCGCATAATTATTTTTACGAATCGGGCAATTATGGGCTATCTGGCTTAGAGGGCGGATTTATCACAGGGATTGGTGGGGCGGTAGATTTAGCAAATACGATTGGCGCACACTTTGCCTTTAGCTATGGTAGCTTAAATGATAAAAACGATGATGAATTTAAGATGACAAATATGAATTTTATGATTGGGGTAAATTATAGATTTGATTTTATCTATGATATGTTTATCAAGGCTAGAGCGGATTTCTTTTACTTTGTAAATGAAGTGCGCTCCACAAAAATCGCAAATCACAAGCCAGATAATATAGGCTTTGGCTTTAGCGCGTATTATGGTAAAGATTTTGACTTTGGAAAATATGGTGTGCTAAGCCCTGAAGTGGGACTAGACTACAAAGTGCTATCTAGCAAGGCAATCAATTTGAATTATGTCTCTAGCAATGAAAGTCTTGGAGTTTATGATAGTGCTACTTATAAAATGCTATATTTGGATTTGGGCGTGGGGCATAAGAAATATTTTGATACAAGTATTGGACTTTGGGGGCTAAATACTGCTTTGGGGCTTAGAGTGCATACCACTGCGCCACTTGCAAAAAGCAAAATTTTGCTTAATAACACCACCATAAATGCTACCCTAGATAGCGACATAGTGATAGGCTATATAAATTTAGGCTTTAGCTATGTGTTAGAAAATAAAACCCATAGTATGGAATTTGGGCTGAATTTTAATGGCAATTATGGGGATAGAAGTATGAGCAATATTGGGAATTTTGAATGGCAAGTTAGGTGGTAGCGTGAAATGCCAAATGTTTGTGATTCAAATGCGATGAAATCATATATAAAATGCTCTATTGTGCTACTTGCGCTAAGTAATGGGCTATATGCAGATAATCTAAGTAGATATTGCAATTATACATCGCAGGATTGTTACACTTCTTTGAATCTTCGCTCTTCTACAGACCCGCGAGTCCAAGCAACAGAGAGCCTTATAACAGATTCTGACATAACCAAAAGTGGAGTAATAGGACTTGCAGAGCCGTGGAAATGGTTTAGAAACAATTACACCTTAAATGCAGGTAGTATAGTGGTTTTGGGAGGCTCTCGATACCCTTATGCCAATAGTAGCTATAATTTAAGCTATTTTACTAATAATGGCACTATCAATACAACAAGTGGCGCAAGTGTAACATTTGATGCCGCAGACAATTCGCCCAATTTGGGTAGCTTTAATAACAATGGATATATATCTGGCAGTGTGCGCTTTTTGCGACGCAATTTTAGCACCACTATTAACAACACTGGCAATATGGGTGGCATAGAGGGAAATGCCCTAAATAGCACAAATATTACTTTAAATAATAGCGGGACTATAAGGGCGTTTAATCATAATGGGCGATTCGTGCAGTTTGCGAATCTAAATACGCTAACAATTACAGGCGATGCGCAAAATGTAAGCTGGGGATTGCATATCAATGAGAATGCGAATACTTTTAACGCATTTGAGGGATTCGCTAGTAGTAGTGCGGATACAATCTCACACTTAGCACTTAGCAATGTAACGAATCTTATCCTAAGTGGCAAGGTTTCCGTTGTGCTTAATGCTATTATGTTTGAGATGAATAAAGATTATAATATCAATAAGCTAGTCTATGGCTCGAATCTTAGTGCTGATGAGATTTGGGCTAAAGTGGCTTTTAATGATTTGGTTTATGTGCTGTATTCCGTAGAGCGCAATGGCGACTTTTTTAGAATAAATGACGGCTCTGGCGGTGGTGGCGGAGGCGGAGGAGGGGGCGGTGGCTCTGGCGGTGGAGGCTCTGGTGGCGGCAAAAGCAACAATCCTATCATCGTAAATAGCCCCACAACTGCGACATTTAAATCTAATATAAAAGAGATGAATAATCTCTACTTGCTAAGCAATAAACTTATCTTTAAGCATAAATACGGACGCAAACAAAATACCGCAATAAGTGGCGCAAGGGATTTTTTAGATAAACAGCGACAAGGTGAAAATGAGCGAATCTTAGAGCTTTTTAGTAATAAAAGCGGTGGATATGGCAAAGCAAGTGATGAATCTAAGAGCGCAAAAGCAGATGAAATGATATTTAAAGATTTGCGATTCGCAAAAAATAGTGGCGATTCGCTAAAATCTAGCGAATCTAAAGCCATATCATCGCAAAGAAATGCTATGTCTATTTTGGATTCTTCGGCGACTTTATCACATAAAAGTGATGATAAAAGTAGCGATTCGCCCACCATATTTGCCAAAACTAGCAAATCAAATGCGCTAAATATAAGTGCGAATCTCCCTAGTTCTCCGCTTGAATACGACAAATATTATGCAATCTTTACGCCACTATTGGGATATAATGTATTTGATAATAATGACTTATCGCTAAAGGGGCTAGAGTTTGGATTTATAGGTGCATTTAGCGGGAAAATCGATGAAAATAACACGCTTGGCGCACATTTTGCCTTTAGCTACGGACAATTAAAAGGCGATAGGATAGATGATAATTTGGATAAAAACTTTAATATCATTAGCAATAGCCTAATGCTTGGCGTCCATTATAAGCTAGATTTAATCTATGATATGTTTTTTAAAATGCGCGGGGATTTCTTTTATTTTATAAATCAAGTTAGCTCTATGAAAATCGCAAAGCATAAGCCAAATAGCTTGGGGCTTGGGCTTGGCGTGGCGTATGGTAAGGACTTTGATTTGGATAAAGGCGGGGTTATTAGCGTTGAGATTGGAGCTGATTATAAAATGCTAAAGACAAATGCCATAAATGTCATCAACGCCACAAGCAATGCCAATGAAGAGACTTATTACAAAGCAAATTATAATATGATTTACGCGGATTTGGGAGTGGATTATAATAAATACTTTGCGATTCCTAATAATAATCTACACATTGGGCTAAATATAGGCGGTGGGATTCGCTACAATGTCGCTATGAAATTAGCCACAGCCACGCTAAGTCTGCTAAATAATGAAGTGCTAATGATGATTGATAATGATAACTTTTTGGGCTATGCAAATGCTGGGACTAGCCTCGTGCTAAATAATCCCACAAATGCAATGGAATTTAGCCTAAACTACTATGGCAATTTTGGGGATAAAAGTATGAGAAATGGCGGTGGATTTGAGTTTAGAATATGGTGGTAAAATCTTTATAAATCTATAAATTGTGCGCGATTCATTGCTCTATAAATAAAAATGGCAAAAAATACTATAATTGCAACTTTAATTTTTTATAAAAAGATTCGCGCATAAATGTGCGCTAAGATAAGGACAAATTATGATTAAAGATGCCATTTTACAGCTTAGCAAAAAGGCGGATTTAAGCTCCGCACAAGCGCGTGAAGTGATGAATGAGATTATGCAAGGCATTGCCACTCCTGTGCAAATGTCGGCATATCTCACCGCGCTTAGCCTAAAGGGCGAAAGTATCGATGAGATTACGGGCAGTGCGCTTAGTATGCGGGAACATTGCGTAAAACTCTTGCATAATCAAAATGTGCTTGAAATCGTAGGCACGGGAGGCGATGGCGCAAACTCCTTTAATATCTCTACCACTGCTTCGCTCGTGGTATCAAGCGCAGGTGTGAGTGTAGCAAAGCACGGCAATCGCGCGGCGAGTTCCAAAAGTGGCGCAGCAGATGTGCTAGAGGCATTAGGCGTAAATATCAATGTCCCGCCCGAGCGTAGCGTAGAGCTCTTGCGCGAGATTCACATTTGCTTTTTATTTGCGCAAAATTACCATATCGCTATGCGCTATGTCGCGCCCATTCGCAAGGAGCTGGGGATTAAGACGATTTTTAACATTTTAGGACCGCTATCAAACCCAGCAGGTGCGAATATGGAGCTTATGGGCGTGTATGATGAAAGCCTTGTAAAGCCTTTGGCGAAGGTGATGAATAATTTGGGTGTCAAACGCGCAATGATAGTCTATGGCAAGGACAAACTCGATGAAATCTCAGTGAGCGCGAAAACGGCGGTGTGCGAAGTGATAAATGGGGAGTTTAGGGAATATGAAATTGCGCCAAGCGATTTTGGCTATCAAATGCGCGATAAGCGCGAGATTGAGGGAGGCGATGCGGCGCAAAATGCCACAATCACGCGCGAAATCCTAAGTGGCAAAGAGCGTGGCGCGAAACGCGAGGCAGTGTGTCTAAATGCTGGAGCTGCGCTATATGTGGCAAATAAAGTAAGCGACATAGCGCAAGGTGTGAGAATGGCGGAATCACTCATCGATGAAGGCAAGGCATTAGCGCAGTTAGAGAGATTTATAAAAGAAAGTAATAAATGAATATTTTACAAAAAATCGTTGAATCAACAAAGGCTCGTGTGGAGCGGGATAAAGCGCGAATTTCTTTTAATGCAATGCGCGAAAAAGCGGAAAATCTTTATAAGATTCAGATTGAATCAAGTGGCAAATCTAGCGTAGATTCGCCGATAAAGTTGCCATTTGCATTTGAAAAAGCATTAGATTCGCGCAAATCAAAGCCAAAATCTGCGCAAGATTCGCCACAAAATAGCGATTCGCAACCAAAATCTAAACTAGATTCCGCACACGATTCAAACGATTTAGCCCCACAAATGCGCTTTATTTGCGAGGTAAAAAAGGCTTCGCCATCAAAGGGCATTATCGCGCACGACTTCCCCTACTTGCAAATCGCGCTTGAATATGAACGCGCGGGGGCGGATTGCATATCCTGCCTGACAGAGCCAGAGTTTTTCTGTGGCGCGGATTCGTATTTGCGCGAGATTGCAAAGCG
>JBNMJF010000029.1:0-10709 GCA_050873665.1 Helicobacteraceae bacterium | reverse complement strand
GCAGAGGCTACGCCAAGTGCGCCTGTGGTGGATTCAACGCCTGAGCCTATCGCGCAACCTGCGCCTACTCCAGCACCTGCGCCTGTGGCACAGCCCACACCAGCACCGCAACCTGTGGCTACAACCGCGCCAAAGGCAAAATCCACTATCGCAAGTCTAAAATACACCATTAAGCCAAACAACGCAGATATTTATGAATGCGTAAATATGCGCAATGGGCGATGGATTATGCCTAAAAAATGCGAAGAAGATATTTTAAACGCGGTGCAAAGGCTTATTGACGCAAATAACGAGCTAATCGCCATAGAAGTTAGCGGGATTGTCGATGGCAATCCATATTCAGGTCCAAGTGCTGAGCTAAAACAAGAGGGCTTAGCGTCTTTTCGCGCTAGAGAGGGAATCATATCCATTATGCGAGGATATTCAAATGTCGCGGCGTTTGAAGGTCCAAGTCAGCAAGTGCGAGGAAAAAGGGGATTCCAAGTTAAAGCCTACTATCTCGCTAGATAGCCGTTTTTAAGGGCGCACTTATGGAGTGTGAAAGCATTCATAAAGTTAATAAAATCGGCGTTGTTTTGCGTCCAAATACGCCCAATCTCAAAGATTCATTTGAATTTTTTACGCGAATCGCAAAGGATTTTGACATAGAAACGCGCCTAGATTTAAAAAGCGCGGAAATGATAGGGGCGAATCGTGGATTCGCATTTGATGAATTATGCGCGTGGAGCGACATATTAGTAAGCATAGGTGGCGATGGGACGCTAATATCGCTAATCCGCCACTCTATCGGCTACAACAAGCCCATTTTTGGCGTGAATATGGGGCGTTTGGGCTTTCTTACAAGTATAAAAATCGATGAATTGCGCGACTTTTTAGCCCAAATCAAAAAGGGCGATTACGCGCTGTATGCGCATTTGCTACTAAAGGGCGAGATTGTGGTGGCGAATCCAAAAGGCACGAAAACCCTGCGTTGCGTGAATGAATTTCTCATCTCCAAGCAAAATGTCTCGGGTATGATTAGCATTGAGGCGAAAATCAATGGCAAATATTTCAACACCTATCGTAGCGATGGGCTAATCATCGGCACTCCCACAGGCTCAAGTGCTTATAATATCAGCGCGGGAGGTCCCATTGTCTATCCATATAATCGCAATATCCTACTAACGCCAGTGTGTGCGCACTCGCTCACGCAAAAGCCACTAATTTTAAATGATGAGTTTAGCTTGGAATTTAGCGTGTTAGAAGGTAATGCAAAGATTATCATCGATGGGCAGGACATTATCGATTTTGAAAAAGGGGCGAAGTTTTGCGTGAGTGCTTTGAATCAAAATGCGCTTTTGATTTATGACAAAGGGCGCGATTATTTTGCGGTTTTGCGCGAAAAATTTGGCTGGGGCGATTAGATTCGCCAAAATCCACTTTAGCGATTCGTGGCAACCTACGCAAATAAATTTGATATAATTTCGCAAAAATTTTAGGGCAGTATAGGGTTAAAATATGATTGAGCGACTTTTGATTAAAGATTCCATTGCGTTTAGGGAGGTTTGCATTACGCCAAGCCCAGCGTTTAATATCTTTAGCGGTGTGAGTGGAAGCGGGAAATCCGTGCTAATGGAGAGCATTCTCGCGCTTTTTGGGCTAAAGGAAACAAACGCGAATCTAATCGAAGCGACTTTGCAAAATGTCCCACTGCCAGAGGAAATCGAGGCGGATAGCGAAATCGTGCTTAGCATTGTGAAAAAGGACAAAGTCAAGTATTTTCTAAACGCGCAGAGTTTTTCTAAAAGACGCGCAAAAGAGCTTTTTGGTGAGTATGTGAAGTATATCACGGCGCATTCTGTCAATGAGCTAAAGGCGGAAAATCTGCTTAACACGCTTGATTCACTTATTAAAGATGCGCGATTTAAAGAGCTATGCGATTCATTTAAAAGTGATTTTGCCAATTTGGTGGCAAAGCAAAAGCAATTAGCGACTTTGGAAAATGAGGAGCGCAATGTCGCCTCCTTGCGTGAATTTGCGGCGTATGAAATAGCGCAAATCGAATCGGTAAATCCAAAAGTGGGCGAATACGAGGAACTTTTAGAAATCAAAAAAGATTTATCCAAAAAAGAAAAGATTTTAGAAAAAATTGCGACTATAAAGCCCCAGCTTGAGGGCTTTAGCGGGATTGTGGCGTTTTTGGAATCGCTTGATAAAAGCAAAGAGATTTATAGCGAAGTTTTGCGCGAGATTGAGGGCGTTATCATCGATGAGGAGGAACGATTAGAGAATTTATCAAGCGAATCCATTGAGGAAATCCTAAACCGCCTTGAATCGCTATCCAATTTCGTGCATAAATATGGCAGTATTGAGGCGACTTTAGAGCATTTGACGCAGAAAAAGGCGGATTTGGAGCGGTATGAAAATCTCTCATTTAATAAAAGCGCGATTGAAAAGGAACTCGCAGTGTTGCGCGAATCTACGGCTAAAAAAGCGAACGAAATTAGCCAATTTAGGCAAAACGCACTTGAATCTTTTAATACCAAACTTTCCACGCATTGCGACAAGCTAAGGCTAGTAAAGCCTAAAGCCACGCTAAATAGGGTGGAAATGAGCGAGAGTGGCATAGATGAAGTGCAAATCGCGCTAAAAAACTCACACATTGCCACGCTAAGTAGCGGTGAGTTTAATCGCCTCAAACTCGCCATTATGTGCGTAGAAGTGGAGGAAAGCAAAAATTGCGGGATTTTGATTTTAGATGAAATCGATGCGAATCTTAGCGGTAGTGAGAGTGAGGGTGTGGCAGAAGTTTTGGCGTTGCTATCTAAAAACTATCAGATTTTTGCCATATCTCATCAATCACAAATGCCTAGTTTTGCCAATCACCACTACCTAATCACAAAAAGCGCGAATGGTAGCGCGGTGAAGTTGCTCGACAAAGAAGGGCGAATCAACGAAATTGCTAGAATGATAAGTGGCGCAAATATCACGCCAAAGGCACTAAACTTTGCGCGTGAAAAATTAGCGCATTTAAAATAATCGCTTTTAAAAAAGTGGCGCAAAAAAATGAATATCTTTGTCCTAAAAGAAGTCGCAAAACTCTTTAGTGGTTTTAAAAATATCACTCACTGCGGACGCGTGGGCGATAATCTCATAAAATTAGTGTTAGATTCAAAGGTATTTTTCGTGGATTTGACAAAGGGACAAAGTAGGATTTTTTGCGATGAAGGCGCGGACTTTGGGATTAAAACCTATAATGCGCCCTTTGATTTGGCACTCAAAAAATACTGCATAAAGGCGCAAATTTTGGATTGTCAAACGGACGGCAATGACCGAATCTTGCGTCTAAAATGCCAAAAAAATATGCAATATAAAATGCTACAATCTACGCTCATATTTGAATTTACGGGCAAATATACCAATGCGATTTTGGTGGATTCAGAGGAAATTATTTTGGAGGCACTGCGCAAAATCGCCCAAAATAGCCGTGTGGTAAAAAATGGAATCGCCCTTATTCCCCTGCCACAGCAAGATAGCGCGAAAATAAAGCCTTCTAAAATAGAATGCGATATTATGGAATTTTTAGCTAAAAATAAAGGCGATGAAAATACAAGTAATTTGACAAACGCAAAAAAAAGCGCGATTGAAAATTTAGAGCAAAAAATTAAAAAACTTGCATTTTTAAGGGATAATCTGCCACCCAAAAATGCCCTAGAGATTCGCGCCAAAGATTACGCCAAAATCGGCGAATTATTGCAAATAAATCCTAATGCGCGAATCCAAAATGGCGCGATTGCGCTAAATGATTATGAGGACAAAAAACTTATATTTAGCGTGGGCGATGATATAGATTCACATAAAAATCTTATAAATGAATTTTTCGCCAAAAGCAAAAAGCTAAAATCAAAAGCGCAAAATATCACCCTCCAAGTGCAAAATATCGCTGAAAATATCGCATTTTTGGAATCTAAAATTAGCTTTATTGATAACGCCAAAAACGCCAATGATATAAAAATCATTATGCAAAAAAATGATAAATTTTCGCCCAAAAACTCTACAAAAAATTCCAAAAAATCCCCCAAATATGAGAGCTTTTTTATAGAAAATACTAAAATATCTATTGGCAAAAATGCTAGTGAAAATATCGCACTTTTGCACGATGCGAGGAGCGAAGATTTGTGGATGCATATCCGAGACATTCCAAGCTCTCATCTAATCATTCATAGCCACAAAAATGCGATTATCAAAGATGAGATTTTGCGCAAGGCGGGGGAGATTTTGGTGGGATTTGCTAAGCTAAAGGGTGGGAATTTTTTAGTCGATTATACAAAGCGCAAATTTGTGAAAATAAAAGAGGGCGCAAATGTCGTGTATAGCAACTATGGGAGCATTGCGATAAGGGCATAGACGCGGAATTCACGGGATTTGCGAAACACCATTTTTTGGATTCACGGAGGAAAAAATGGCTATCACACAAGTGGGCAGTATCGCCTATATCAACCAAAATACGCTACTAAACTCACAAATGCAAGCGGCGAATCTAAACGCCGCAAACGCCCAAACGGCAATCAATATGAAAGAATTTAGCGAAAAAATGCAAGAAAATGCAGAAGTCCGCGCCACAGAGGAAAGTAAAGCGATTGACAAAGACGCGGAAAACTCTAATAAGCAAGAATATGAGAGCGATTCGAGTGAAAATGAAACGCCACCAAAGACGCAAAAAAAGGAACATTTAAATATTTACGGCGAAGATGGGGTTTTGGATATTGAGGTGTAAGGGGGATTTGTCGCCCAAAGCAATCCAAAAACACAAATAGATTGCCACGAATTTACTGCGCATATTCTCGCAATGACGGCATAAGAGATTCGTCATACTGAGCGGAACGCAGTGTAGCGAAGTATCCACTTTTGCGAATTATAAACCAAAAGCGAATCGCTCACTTTAGGCGAATCTAAAAACACGAATCTAAAATAAAATCAGCACGAAGTGCGAATCCTTATTCAAAGTTTTTGCTACTTTTTGCTTTCGCAAAAAGTAGAGTCCCCTTATCCCCCTAGACTCTAATCCATTTGATTCGCTATTTAGTCATTGATTCATTCATAATTTAGATTCGCGTGATTTGGATTCTTCGCGCTGTCGCGCTCAGAATGACGAGTAGGATAGATTCGTCATTACGAGGCGAATCGTAGATTCGCCGAAGCAATCCAAAAATAAAATTCGCACGAAGTGCGAATCCTTATTCAAAGTTTTTGCTACTTTTTGCTTTTGCAAAAAGTAGAGTCCCCCTAACCCCATAGACTCTAATTTATTTGATTCGTTTTTGGGTCATTGATTTGCTTATGATTTAGATTCGTATGATTTGGATACTTCGCTACGCATAAATGCTACGCTCAGTATGACAAAGTAGTGGCGAATCTTTAGTTAGATTCGCCGAATCTTGCGCAAGTTTCACTTGGCGAATCCCAAAGATTCGCCAAGCCATCTCACCTAAAATTTCCCAGTCCTTCCACCGCTTCTAGTGTTTTTCGCTCCATCGGTATCTACGCCGTAGTTGCGTTTATCATCAGGCGCATTGCCTTTGACATAGATAAATGAGCTAGTATTCCACTTTATGCCACTTGTTAGGACGCTTGTATCATTGCCTTTATTGTCCTTTTCGCTTGAGCCAGTCCAATACGCATTATACAGCAAGAAATACGGCATCGACAGCGCATTACCAGCATTATCCACGAAATTGCCGTGTAGGATATTTAGCTTATGTGTGCCTTGCCTTGAGCCATTATAGCTTATCGTTTGCAATCCACTAGCCACGCTTGAGCTTACGCTACCGATTGTTATGCCACCGCCCTCTATACCAGCCACAGGCGCGGTGATGAGATTAGCATTATTTTCGCCAAATGTTTTATCTATCCACCAGCCTTGTTGCGTAGGTGAGCGCGAACCAGCCACGCTATAATTCGCCCCTGTGATTTTTGCCACTTCATCTAAGTTGCAGTATTCACATTGGAATTCATACCACACTTTAGTAGGCGTGATTGCGCCCAAATTACCACTGCCATTATCCGTATCTATGGAGTTGATTCGCCCTCGCAAGATTACCATACTTGCGCCCTCATTGACATTTACATTATCATAGTTTGGATAATATGTGCTTGTCGCTGGGAAACTCGCAAAGCCCATATCCACGGGGAATCCATTAGGAAAATTATTCTTATCTATGATTACAGGCTCACTTTTCATAGCAGGAGTAAATGGCGTATCTTTATCCTTTTGCACTTTGATAATCACATCAGATTCGGCTATGCCATTTTTAAATTTATCCGCCTTTATCACATAGTCCGTGCCGTCCTTATTGATTAGCTCAAAGTAAAATCCACTGCCCGTCATAGCAGTATCATCAAATTTCAGCGTCATATTTTGCGCGGCGCAGTCTCTGCTAAAAGTCGCTACAGCATTTTTAGCTTCATCTAGTGCCGTTACTCTTATCTTATTGCCCTTTTCTACTTTTGGCGAAGTGCCTTGCCCAAAATATAGCACCTTTATGGGATTATCATTTTCATCTAGCACTTCTACTTTGAAATTATGCGGGACGATTTCATATTCAAAATTTAGCCCTAATCTCGTAGGATACGGGCAAGGGAATTTATTGCCATTTTCTGTATCGTTTGTCCTATTGCATAGCCCTTGATTCTCTTGCTCTTTTATATTTTTGTGTAATACATGGTCATATATTTGCACTACGGCTTCACCTACGATTGCATCTGTGGTGCTTGATAAGACTATAAGATTACCCGCTGGGTGTCCTTGCGCCGTATCAATGATACCATTTTGGATTGGCGTTGATTGTTGTTGCCCTGTGTATGTGGTTTTAGGATTACATACGCTACTTGACGCCTTTGTGGTAGTAGGTGGGACATTATCCGCATTTGTTATGCCTAGTGCTGTAAAGGCATTTGTTGTTAGATTACTATCATCTATGCCTAAGACGCCATTTATTTTACTAGCTTCGCTCACACCTGTATCTACTGCACCTTGTGCGTTTAATGCTCTCATTCCCGCTACGCTTATAGTTATTGTTTCACCCATTTTTACTACAGGTTTTCTAGTCCAGCTTTTATTGTCGTGTTTTGGGCTATTTGTTACTTTCTTTTCATCATTGCTATGTTGTAGCGTTTGAATTTGTGAGAGTAGATTTTCACATATCATACTATTAGGACGAGTAGCATCGGTTTGAGTGCCCGTATATGCACCTTTACCAAATTCCGCGCGGATATTGCTAAACTCATAGCTATGTGGCGCGACAAATATTTCTGCCTCCGCATCTTTACTATCTCCTCCATCTTTAGAAGTGCCTGTGCATTGTATTTTGTATTTGCCACTAATAGGAAAAGCATTTTCTGCCGTATATATAAAGTCCGTAGCTGTGCCCGTAGCCCTTGCCACTGCTCTACCTATGGCATTATTTAGGGCAAATGTCGCCACAGCATTTCCACTCGCAGTTGTGCCATTGTCATTAGAAATCGTGCAACTAACTGCGTTCAACCCCGAATCCACCTTATCAGCTTGTTTAGCTTCAAAGATTCTAAACTCTACTTTTTTAGTGCCAGAGACTTTTGTATGCACTCTAGAGACAATTTGCCCCGTTTTGCTGTCATCTCTATCTAATATGACTAAATCGCCTAGTGGCGTAGGCGTATCTGCACTCCAATCTAACTCTGGGGCATAAAACGCAGAATATTCGCAAGGTCCTACGAATCCACTCACACTTTGGTATTGAAACTCAGGAAAGCGAATCGTATTTCCACCCGCATCTGCATAGACTTTCATATTTGCGTCCGCTCTCTGCTCCCAAGGCTTATAGCAAAATCTAGTTATATTTTGGTTTGACATATCCCAACTTTTCATTTTTGCTACACATTCAGCTTCTGTATCACAATTAGGCTTATAATAATATCTATTGCCTTGTATATCGTTTTCGCATTGGCTAGTTGATGCAACTTTGCCGTCTTTTTTATCCACGCATTTTGCTATGGTGTTAAAATTTGTCCCTTCTTCTGCGCAGTAGTAATACGCATCTACAGGCTCATCACTAGCTTGTTTATCTCTTTGAAAATACACATGATAAGCAGCAGAGACGCCACCATACCAAAATTTCTCAAATCCATTTAGTTCGCAATTTGTAAAATTACATTGATTTTGACTGCGCTCAGTTTCCGTTACTTTGTCATTTTTTAAATCTAAGCTCCAACTCCACTCTTTCATATTGCACTCACCGCTAGTATCGCTATTTGCGCACACACTACCATCTTTCTTTTGTGTGCAAAAAATGGCAGCCTTTGGCAGACAATAGCCGTCTTGCTCGTTGATATTTTGTCTGGGATTTTTTGCATAGCTTTTTGTATGTCCAAAACTTTTAAGACAACGATATACTTTGCCCGTGCAATGAACGCTGTCATTTTTACCGCAACCCTCTGGCTGGTCTCCTCCGCCACCAGGAGCAGCAAAGGCAGTCGCGCTAAATCCAAATGCGAGTAAAATCGCAAAAATGATATTTTTACCAAATCTAAATAGCTTCATACTCTACCTCCTAATCGTAAAGTTCCGCATTATAGCACAAATTTATGAAAATAAATAAATTTTAAATAAATTTTACAATTTGCTAAAAAATACGCGAATCTTAATGATTTTGTGCTATCATTCGCGCTATGAGTAAATTGCGTGGCAATCGGCATTGGCGTTTGGCTATATATAAGAAATCTTAATGAATTGGAGAAAATAGAATGACTACTATTGCGCTAATATTTTCGTTTGTGGCATTTGTAGCGTTGCTAGGGATTATCACACTTTTTATGTTTAAGATAAGCGCAGTGTGATTGGAGATTCTCGCTTTTGATTTTATGCGAATCGTTGCTGATTTGCCGAATCGTGAGTGAATCAATAGCGATTCGCCCCTTTTTCGTCATACTGAGCGTAGCGAAGTATCCAAATCTAGCGAATCTAACAAAATGCCGAATCAATGACCCAAAAACGAATCAAATGGATTAGAGTCTAATGGGTTAAGGGGACTCTACTTTTTGCAAAAGCAAAAAGTAGCAAAAACTTTGAATAAGGATTCGCACTTCGTGCGGATTATATTTTTTTTGATTTTTGGCAGATTCGCCTAAAGTGAGTGAATCGCTTTTGATTTACGATTCGCCAAAGTGGATACTTCGCTACACTGCGTTACGCTCAGTATGACGAAATAATGACAATTCGCCACTGAATCTATGGCGAATCCTAAAGCGAATCTTTTGCCAAATCTCACTTCATACTTTTCATTCGCTTGAAATTATTGCAATCGCCTCCCAAAGTGCAGGCTTGTTGATAAAATTCCATTGCTTTATCATCATCTTTTGCCACGCCATCGCCCTCTTCGTGGATAATGCCTAAATGCCTATACGCCCCCGCATCGCCCAATCCTGCGGCTTTTTTATATAGCTCTAATGCCTTGTCATTGTCCTTTTCTACGCCTTGCCCATTGCTATACATATATCCTAAGTTGCTATAAGCCTCTGCGTAGCCCATATCTGCGGATTTTTGATAGAATTCAATCGCCTTTTTATAGTCGCGCTCCACGCCATAGCCATACTGCGACATATAGCCTAAGTTAAAATACGCTCCTGCGCTTCCCTTATCGGCGGCTTTTTGATAGAAATTTATCGCCTTTTGATAGTCTTTTTCCACGCCCTTGCCCTCTTCATATAAAAAGCCCAAACTGCAATACGCCTCTACATTGCCCATATCTGCGGATTTTTGATATAGCTCGATTGCTTTTTGGTAGCTCTGCTTTACGCCATTGCCCTCTTCATATAGGAATCCTAACGCGCGGTAGCATTCTGCATCGCCTAATGCGCAACCTTTTTGCAAAAATATCATTGCCTTTGCAAAGTCTTGTAATACGCCCTCAGTGTAGATTTTGCCTAGCTTTTGGCACGATTCGGCGACTATGGGCTTTAGTGTCTGCCAATCTAACTTTAGCTCTCTGCTATCAATATGCCTAAAAACGCTCTTTGTCGCCTCTGTAATCTGCGTGCAAATGGGCTCATAATACTTCGCCGCCTTTGCGTATCCACGCTGAATCCTGCATAATTCCGCCACGATAAAACACGCAAAGTAGTCCCTTTGCTCGTTAAATCGCTTTGCATAGTAGTTCGCACACTCTACCAAGCCACTTCCGCCGTAATATAGCTTGATAAATTCCTTATCCTTGTCGCTTATATGCTCACCTAATCCCGCATTTGTGAGCCCTGCAGCCATATCAAATACAGATTCCATTATACCCTAGCTCCCAATTTTTAAAAAAATTTCGTAGAATTCTAGCACTTTCACGCAAACTTACGCCTTAAAATCGCCACTTTTTCCGCCACTCTTGCTTAGTAGGTGAATATTTGAAATCACCATTCGCTTATCCACCGCCTTTAGCATATCATATATTGTCAAAAGCCCGATACTTACGGCGTTTAGTGCTTCCATTTCTACGCCCGTTTTGCCCTCGCATTTGACTTTTGCGCTAAAAATCACAGCCCGATTCGCCGAATCTAACGCCGCCTCGCAATCCACCTTGCTTAAAAAAAGCGGGTGGCACATAGGGATTAAATCGCTAGTTTTTTTCGCGCCCATTACAGCCGCCACAATCGCCGTGTCAATCACAGAGCCTTTGGCGTTTGTGTTGCTTTTTAGCGCATTAAAG
>JBNMJF010000028.1:0-11083 GCA_050873665.1 Helicobacteraceae bacterium | reverse complement strand
GTGTCTAAGGGATTAAGGGGACTCTACTTTTGGCGAAAGCCAAAAGTAGCAAAAACTTTAATAAGGATTCGCACTTCGTGCGGATTTATTTTTTTGGATTGCCACGATTCGGCGTTGCCGAATCTCGCAATGACGAGTTTGGGTGGATTGCTTCGGTGAATCTACGATTCGCATCGCAATGACGAGGCAAGGCGCAAACGCCAAAGCAATCCAACCCTAAAACTCCACCACATATCTAAAGGTGAATCGATACGGATTTTTGATTTTATAGCCCGGGCGGGAGCGAAAGCTAGTAATCGTATTGCCCTGCGTAGACATCACAAAATCTGGCGTAGTGGCGTTATAAGTCAGTGTGGGAAATTTCGCCACCACTTCAAATCCGTGTCCTATGTAGGCAGATGGCATAGTGCAGGAACGCCTACCTTGCGAGAAGTTATCACAACTGCGAATCCCGCCCTTAATAGTAGTCTTTTGAAAAAATATCATTCGCACACCTGCGCTAAAATTCACATTTAAAAAATGCTTGGTAATGTCAGATGCGCCAATGGGTATAACTCCCGCATTTGCGTTATAAATCGATTCGTATTCATTGATTGCCTTTCTATCAAGGCTCATTCCGCCTAGCCCCACACCGCCTAGTATTCCAAAGGCAAAGCTCTCACTATCATAAAAGTTAAATAATATATCCGCATTAAGCGTGTAATCCACATAGCCGATAGGCTCTTTTTTGGATTGATAAGTTACGGGTTTATAGTGCTGGACGCTGACATTTGCATAGTAGCGAAAGCCGATTATGTCATTTAAAAAGTGCTTATATCCTAGCAAAAATTCCCACGCTAACGCCCACGACCCCGCACTACTATCCACTTGTGGCGTCCATTGTGGCGCGAGTGGATTATTTGGGTCTAGGCTTTGGAGCGGATATTTTGCGATATGCGCGTGTTCTATGCTCATCTCACTGCGCCCCTCGCCCACACCTGCGCCGATGATTACCCCTGCTGGTTCTTTAGCGCAAAGGGAGCTAATGCAAAGTAAAAATATTACAAGTAATTTGACTTTCATTTTCGCTCCCCTAAAATGCTATGATATAGCGCAGTGTGAATTTATATGGATTTTTGATTTCATAGCCCGGGCGATTTGAAATACCGCGTAGCCAATTATTTTGATTCGGCACTCTTGTGGCTATCGTATCCCCCGCTTTGGTGGCATAATATGTCAGTATGGGAAATTTCGCGTTTGCCTCTATGCTATGCTCCAAATTTGCTATGGGCTTTTTGCAAGAACGCCTACCATCACTTCCCGCACTACATACCACCTGCCCCACTGCGCGAATCTGCTGAAAAAAGTTAAATCTCACACCCACGCTGACAGATGCGCTAAAGTGATGCCTATAAATTGTGCCAATGCCTGAATACATAGCTTCGTTAAATTGCGTGGAGTCTGTCGCTGCACCCCAATCTCTCTCATATTGCTTTAGCACTGCGCTATCAAATGTCGCGCCACCCACGCCAAATCCGCCTAAAATTCCAAAGCTAAAGTCAGGGCTATCATAAAAGTTTATTAGCAAGTCCGCGTTTGCAGTGTATTCGATAACGCCAATGGTGTTTTTGTTATTTGAGAAAACCGCGTCTTTGTAGTTTTGTGCGCCGACATTTGCGTAGTAGCGAAAGCCTATGTAGTCATTGACAAAGTGCTTATATCCTACCAAAATCTCATAGCTTAGCCCCCAGCTTTTTGAGCTAGTGTTTATGCCCGGATTGTAGCTTATCCAAGTATTTTGTCCGCCACCGATTGCGATTCCTAGTTGATTGCGAGAAGATTCGGGATATTTTATGTCAATTTGTGTTGCGCCATAGCCTACGCCCACACCAAAAATCCAATTTGCGCTCTCTTTTGCATTTAATACGCCCCCCCCCATAGCGATTATAAACAATGCAAAAGCAAAATGAGAACATATCCTTAAAACTCTCATATCTATCCTTAAAAGACAAAAATAGGCGAAATAATATCGTAAAATTTTTAAAAGATTCGCGCTAAAATCTCACCTAAAAATCAATCACATAACGAATCGTAATGCGATATGGATTGCTTACGACATATTCGGGGCGCGAAACCCACCTGCCATTCACTCTTATCATATCAGGCAATGGCGTGGCGCGATAGTCCATTAGCGGGAATTTCGCGTTAATCTCAATGCCGTGTCCTATGTAGTAAATGGGCACTCGGCATACGCGTTTTCCCTCGACATACTCATCGCACACTCTAGATTTCACAAGGCGATTTTTTTGGAAAAATGTTAGGCGAAGTCCCACAGAAGCATTGACATTAAAAAAGTGCTTATTGATATTTGCCAAGCCGATAGGTTGCCCAGTATCTCTATCATATACCGCCATATAGCGCGTAATCGCCTTTTTATCAAAGCTAGTCCCGCCAAATCCAAGTCCGCCAAACATTCCCACAGCGAAAAATTCGCTCTCCCAAAAGTCGATTAGCAAATCCGCATTTAGCGTGTAATCCACAAATCCTATATTTTGCTTTTTATCGCCAAGCGATTTTGCCACATAGTGCTGGACGCCGACATTTGTGTAGTAGCGGAATCCCACCCAATCATTTATAAAGTGCTTATAACCTACCAAAAATTCCCACGCCAAAGCCCACGAGCTGGTGCTTAAATCGCGTTGCGGAGTCCATAGATTTTGATACGGATTCGCGGGGTCGACTCCTTGCAAAGGATATTTTGCAGCGTGTGAATGCACAATATCTAGCTTACTATATCCTGCGCCAATTCCCACGCCTACCATTATATTTGTAGGCTCTTTGGAGTAAAGATAGTTGCCTAAAAACATTGTCGCTATTGCCAAAATTATAAATATCGTAAAAAGATTTTTGATAATGCTATTTTTAATATTTTTCATTGTCCCGCCTCCCTAAAATGCAAATATATATCGCAAGGTGAGTTTATATGGATTTTTCACTTCATAGCCCGGGCGATTCGCATAACCTAAAAGAAAATCTTGCATTTGTCCCGTTAATACATTTTGTTGTCTAATATAATAAGTTACAATATCACCCGAATCTGTCGCGCGGTAGGTTATCATAGGGAATTTGGCGTTAAACTCTATGCTATGCTCCAAATAGCTAATTGGCACTCTGCAAGTGCGTCTGCCATCGCCACCTTGAGAGCATACGCGTTTGCCCACTTCGCGAATCTTTTGAAAAAAGTTAAAGCGCATTCCTACGGAGAGATTCGCGCTTAGGTGGTGCTTTTGGACTTTGCCTAAATCCGCGTGAATCGTAGCATTTGTAAATGGTGCATTGCCATAGCTCCACTGCTGCTCGTAAGTCTTTAGCGCAGGGCTATCAAAGTAAGCACCGCCCACGCCAAATCCGCCTAAGATGCCAAAGCTAAAGTTTGGGCTATCATAAAAGTTTAAAAGCAAGTCGGCGTTTGCGGTGTATTCCACGACTCCAGCTTGGACTTTTCCAGCGGTGAAAATGTCGTGCTTGTAGTGCTGTGCGCCGATATTTGCGTAGTAGCGAAAGCCGACATAGTCGTTTAAAAAGTGCTTATATCCTACCAAAAATTCATAGGTTACGCCCCAGCCTTGAGTGCTTGAATCTGCGCTTCGTGGGCGGTTTGCGAGTTGATTGTAAGGTGGTGGTAGTTCGCTTAAGCCAAAGCCGTTTTTGGCGGATTCGGGGTATTTTTCATCGATTCGGCTACTTCCTGCGCCGATACCAAAGCCAAAGAGCCAATTTGCAGGTTCTTTAGCATTAAGGGTTAGGCTTTCCCCCCCCCCCCCCTAAAGACAGCAACATAACTGCTAAAATCGCTTTGGCAAATGTGGCGTTGGATTTGGCGAGATTTAATGACAATACTTTGCGCATATTTATCTCCTAAAATTAAACCCTTTTTAAACAAAGGGCAAAAATAAACGCAAAATATACTACAAATTTTTCCACTTTGTCAATAAAATTTTAATAGAAAACCAAAAATTCGTGTAACTTTTACGGAAAATACCAAAATAATTCTGTGAGAGTAAATATTAGTTATTTGATACAAAATATTAGATTCGCCGAAAAAAATGTTAGATTTGTGATAAAAATGCGTGTGGATTCGTGCGATTCGTGCCAAATTTTTGGCAAATCCACACCACCACTCGTCATTGCGAGTGAATGTAACAAGCGAAGCAATCCAAACCTTGTCGTCATACTGAGTGCGACAGCGCGAAGTATCCAAAAAAATTCCCACAAATTTCACAACTCATTCACAACTTAATGGCATTATCCCGCCTTGCCTTTTTGGCAATAAATTTTAAATGGCGCGATTTGGAGTTTGGCAGATACGATTAAGGAAATGGGTAGCATTCAGCTAGGCATTGAGATTTCGGACAAAGAAGCAAAAAGTATTGAGACTTTCTTAAATGCGCTAAGTGGCGACAAACCGCATATCGCATATCCGCAATTACCAAAATCAACGGAAAAAACGCCAAAACCCGAACTTTAAGATTCGCTAAAGATTTTTAAAGTAGTTTTTCTTGCACTCTTAAAAAGCCCCTTAAAATGTGGGCTTAAGATTTTTAGCTTATAATTTTGTGTGATGAATCATAAGCTAAAAATCGCTAGGATTCGCACCAAAATTTGGCGAATCTTAGGCGAATCCAAAATACAAAGGCAAAAAAATGGGTAGAAATATAATGGATATTGTGATTTTTGTGCTAAGCGCGATTGTCGTGGTGGCGGTTTTAAGCGCGGTGGTGGCTATGGCACTCTTTGGCGGGGCAATCATACTAGGGCTTGGCGCAATCATCTTAAGCGTAGGCGTGGTAGGATATGCCGTGTGGTGGCTGTATGTGCGTTTTGGTGGAAAATAGGGTGGAAATGAAAATGGCGAATCAATAACACAAATTAGAGTCTAGGGTTAGGGAGGATTCTACTTTTTGCGAAAGCAAAAAGTAGCAAAAACTTTTTAAATGGATACTTCGGGCTAAAGCCCTCAGTATGACGAGTGGGGAGCAGATTCGCACTTTGTGCGGATTTATTTTATTTGGATTGCCACGAATCCGCCCCCTACCCTATCATTGTTTTGGCGAATCGTAGATTCACGCGAAGCAATCCAAAAAAATTCCCAAAAATTTCACAACTATTTCACAATTTAATCCTAACATTGCGCTTGGGGTTTTTGGCAGTCCCAAAAATGCCCCTAAAATTTTTCATAAGGAGTTTTAGATGAAAGTTTTAAGTTTTTTAGCACTGAGTATTATCGCTAGTGGCGCACTTTTCGCGGCGGATTTTAGCAAAAGTAGCAATGCGGATTTGCTAAATATGGCTGGAAAAGTCAAAGCAGAGGAAGCCAGAGATTATTTCGCCGAAATCGATAAGCGCGTAGATGAGATGACAGGCAAGGAAGCGCGTGAGTTTTGGGAAAAATATCGCGCAAATGAAGAAAAAGTTTTTGATACTATGAAAGTAAAAGATATTCGCGCGTATAAGCAATCTTTGGGCGGTGCGCGTGGTGGAATGCCCTGCGGTGGCTTTGATAAAGGTGGCAAAGGCGATAGAGGCTTTGGCAAAGGACAAGGCAACAAAGGGCGTGGTGCTGGACATTGCGGTGGAAACTGCCCAAATCCTCCCGCTCCACCTGCAAAAAAGTAGATTCTCCAAAATAGATTTCACAAAAAGCCAAATTCGTAGTAGAATTTGGCTTTGAAATATCTATCAAAATATAAGGATTGTGGCAAATGGGCGCGAAAATTTTGCTTTTAGAAGATGACTTTGTCCTATCTGAAATAATGTGCGAGTTTTTAGAGGAAGAAGGCTTTGAAGTTAGCCACTGCGTTAGCGCGACTGAGGCGTTAGACTTGGCGTATGAGAGGCAATTTGACATTTGGCTTTTAGATGTGAAAGTCCCATTAGGCGAGGATTTTGAAGCGGATTTGTTACCTCCCGGATTCGCATTGCTAAAATCCCTGCGCGAAGCGGACAAAGCCACGCCTTGCATTTTTATCACTTCGCTTTCATCAATCGGCGATTTAAAAGAAGGCTACGGCGTGGGTTGCGATGATTTCTTACGCAAACCTTTTGAGCTAACGGAGCTAAAACTTAGAATCCAAACCTTGCTAAAGCGGACATTTTCGCATAAAAATGAGGATTTTATCGCGTTGCACGATGGATTCAAATTTGATATGATTTCAAAAGTTTTGTATAAGGATTCCGCCCCTGTGGCACTGACAAAAAAGGAAAATATGTTGCTTAGTTTGCTGCTAAAAAATGCGCCTTCTTATGTGAGCGTGGAGAGTATTTGCGATGAGCTGTGGGACTACAATCAAACGCCTAGCGAGATGAGCTTAAGGGCGTATATAAAGAGTTTGCGAAAGATTTTGGGGAAGGAGAGGATTATAAATCAGCAAAGAAGTGGGTATGCGTATGTGTTATGACAATTTTTCTTTAAGTGGTGGCAATTTGTTCTGGGGTATGCAATTTCGCACTTGTAAGAATTTTTGGGATTTCGCAGACTCCAAGTCTAGTCTCAATCCCAAAAATTCTTACAAATACAAAAGCCACACCGCCATTACTTCGATTGTGATTCGCCTTGCGAATCATCTACGATTTTTGCGTAACGATAAATTCTCTCGTCATTGCGAGGCGAATCGTAGATTCGCCAAAGCAATCCAAAAAAATCAAATCGCACGAAGTGCGAATCCTTGCCCCACTCGTCATACTGAGGCGACAAAGTCGCCGAAGTATCCACTTAAAAGTTTTTGCTTCGTTTTGCTTTTGCAAAAAGTAGAATCCCACCTTTTAATAAATTCGGCATTAGATTCGCAGTCGATTCGTGCAACGAATCGCAACGGAAGGGATTGTGGTGGAGGTTTTGTATTTGTAAGAATTTTTGGGCGTGAGACTAGACTTGGTGTCTGCGAACGCCCGAAAATTCTTACAAGTGCGAAAGATGCACCCAAGAACGAATTGAAAAGGAACTAAATTGTTTCAAAACACAAAAAAGACGATTATTAAGATTTTAGCCCTTTATCTTGGCACTAGCGCGATATTTTTGTGTATCGGCTTTTATTATCTTAACGCCAAAATGACGCAAAATATCATTTTTCGGCAGATAGCGGAGCTACGCGACACTTCGTATTATATTTTGGAGGTTTTGCGCCGTAGCTACATTTGGGAAGTCGCCCTTGAAGAAATCAAAGAAAAAACGCCCATTCCATTTGCGATTTACGATAGGCGCGATAATCAGCTTTTTTCAAATCTCTCGCGCGACCCCAATCCGCGTGAATTGCAAACGGGGTTTTATCGATTTAAGGATAAATTCATCGCAAATCCGCTATCTATCCCGCCACCTGATATGAGAGATGAGACAAGAGAGCGCAAACCACCGCAAGAACGCGGATACAAAAGGTCGCATTATAAGATTTTTTTAGAGAGCGATAGTGCCGATGATGCGATTTTGGCTATGCGACTAAAGCTAGGTGGTGCGCTAATATTGGTATTTGTGGCGATGGGTGCGGTGGCGACAATCCTAGTGCGCTTATTTTTAAAGCCACTAAATGAATACATTTCCGCGCTAGATTTATTCATAAAAGATTCGACACACGAGATAAATACCCCGCTTAGCGTGATTTTGATGAGTATTGAGACGCTAAAAACAGATAACTTATCGTCCAATGAAGCCAAAAAAATCGAGCGCATAAAATTTGCGTCCTTGCAACTAAATACGATTTATAATTCGCTTGTGGCGTATAATTTCCCGCGCTCCACGCAAAAAGAGCGACTAAGCGTGGGAGCGATTTTAA
The DNA here is from genome assembly GCA_050873665.1 of Helicobacteraceae bacterium. Lineage (GTDB taxonomy): Bacteria > Campylobacterota > Campylobacteria > Campylobacterales > Helicobacteraceae > NHYM01. The sequence continues at coordinate 3,278 of JBNMJF010000028.1, read as the reverse complement.
ATGAGCGATTGGAATTTTTCGCGCCGTTTTTTAGCAAAAAAGGGCTAGAGATTCGCGCTAATGTAGGCGAATCTGAGATAATTGCCGAGCGAAACGCGCTAAATACGCTTTTTGATAATCTAATTAGCAACGCCATAAAATACAATAAAAAAGGCGGATTCATCGCACTCACGCTTGATAGGGGCATTTTTAGCATTGAAAATAGCGGTGTGGCGATTGGCAAGGAAAATGTGGATAAGATTTTTGAGCGATACGCGCGATTTGGTGCGGATACTGGTGGCTTTGGCATTGGGCTAAGTTTGGTAAAAAAGATTTGCGATGAATATGGCATCAAAATTAGCGTAGAGTGCGGCGATTCGAGTAATAAATTTGTGCTAAAATGGTAGCAAAATCTCACAAATGATAAGGCGTATCTTGATATACGCAGAAATTTAGCCAATTTGCAAAAATCACGCTTGAATCCGCCCTCCAATCATAGCGCACTTCGCCATTTTGGGCAAAATAATTTAGTGGCGCACTAATCTCTAAACCCTTTGCTTTATCGCGCTCGTACTCATCGCGTAGCGTAAATTTGCCATATTCAGGGTGTCCTAGCATAAAAATATCTTTTTCATCTTTAAGCAAACTTAATCCGCTCTCCGCACCTTTTAGCAAAATATCTAGCGATGATTCACGCGCAACGCGATTTGCCACCGCTTCATCTACGCCACTATACCTTGAATGCGGGATTTTTACGCAGTCGCCTAAGCCAGATAATAGCACATTTGGCGTAACTATGCTATGCTCATAAATGCCTGAAAGCTTTGAATCTAGCGCGACTTTGGGAATCTTGTGAAAATAATACAGCCCAGCCATAGCCCCCCAGCAAAGGTAAAGCGTAGAGGTGCATTTGGCGCGTAAAAAGTCCATTATCTCGCATAGCTCACGCCAATATTTCACTTCCTCATAAGCCAAATGCTCGATTGGTGCGCCTGTGAGAATTGCACCATCAAATTTTTGCCCTTTTATGCGCTCAAAATGCACATAAAATTTATCTAAGTGGCTTTGTGGCGTGTTTTTCCCCACATAGCTTTGCGTGGTTAAAAGCGTGATATTGATTTGCAAAGGCGAATTTGCAAGGAGCGATAAAAGTTGATTTTCTGTTTGAATCTTTGTAGGCATTAGGTTGATGATGAGAATTTCTAACGCACGAATATCTTGGTGCTTTGCACGCGCCGTATCCATTACAAACGCGCTTTTTTCTAGCTCACTAAAGGCTGGAATATCCTTTGGAATGATGATTGGCATAGCTTTGCACCTCCATTTTATCGCGTGTGCTTTGGCGAATCTTTAAGCGAACTTTAAGCGAATCACCAAAGCATTTTAGCGCGAATCTTAGCCCTCAATCGCGTTTTTCAAATCCGCAATCAAATCATCTACGCTTTCTAGCCCTATGCTTAGGCGCACACCTGTGGGCGTAATCCCCGCAGATTCAAGCTCTTTTGCGGAAAGCTGTGAGTGCGTAGTAGAAGCTGGGTGAATGACAAGCGACTTGGAATCCCCGATATTTGCCGTAATGGAGTAGAGTTTAAGCGTATCGCAGATTTTTTTAGCCGCATCATAGCTTTGTGCCTCAAAGTTTAAAAGCCCACTAGCGCGTGAATCTACAAAGTATTTTTTAAGTTTCGCATTATATGGACTTGATTTTAATCCCGGATAATCCACTTTGCTAACTTTTGGGTGTGATTCCAAAAACTCTGCCACTTTTAGCGCACTATCGCTGTGTCGCTTAATGCGAAGCTCTAGTGTTTCTAAGCCTTGCAAGTGAATCCACGCTACTTGTGGAGCAAGTGTTGCGCCAATATTGCGTAGCCACTCGGTGATTAGGCGAATGCCAAAGTTTGGCAATGGCAGAGAGCTATACACAAGCCCATGATAGCTTTCATCAGGTGTGTTAAATGCTGGATAGCGCGGATTATCTTTGATAAGCGCATTTAGTCCATCGCGCTCTACCGCTACGCCACCAAGCCCTGCGCCGTGCCCATTGACATATTTTGTAAGGCTTGAAACGCTAATATCAATGCCGTGTTCAAAAGGGCGGAAAAGGAATGGAGTTGCCACAGTGTTATCGCACACGGTGATGATTTTATGCTTTTTAGCAATCGCTGTAATCGCCTCAATATCTGGGATTGCGATTTGCGGGTTTGAAAGCGATTCAAAGAAAATCACTTTGGTTTTATCATCGATGAGTGGCTCAATACTTGCGATATTATCAACATCAAAGACACGCGCCTCAATGCCAAATCGCTTCAAAGTATGCACCAAAAGCGTTTGTGTGCCACCATAAATCTTATTTGCATAAAGGATATTATCCCCATTTTGCGCAAGATTCACAAATGTATAAAAGAGTGCCGCACTACCGCTAGAAGTCGCCACACCAAATGCTCCGCCCTCAACTGCTGCAAGTCGCTGTGCTAGGACATCAACCGTTGGATTTGTAAGGCGTGAGTAAATATTGCCAAGCTCTTGCAAACCAAATCGTGCCGCCGCCTGAGCGATAGTCTCAAAGCTATAAGCGGTGCTTTGATAGATAGGCACACTTAAAGTGCGCTGTGAGTCATAGTTATACGCCGCGTGAAGTGCGAGTGTCTCGCTACTGAAATTGTTACTTTCTAAATTTGCCATTTTTTGTCCTTTGTTTTGAAATTTAATTTTGGAAGTGAAAATATAACATAAATTTTTAAATTCGTATTGTATTTTTCAAAATTTTGCAAAAATTTTATGCGGAATGTTACGATTTTCTACATTTTTTAACAAATACGATATGTTTTTGTGCTTTTTTGATATGAATCTATAAAAAAATTATGGCGAATCGCGTGAATCTATGCCGAATCAAAGAAATCCACGCCCTTTGCGTCATTGCAAAATTCAACGAATCGCACCCATTTTTCGTCATTGCGAGGTGATTCAACGAATCACCGAAGCAATCCAAAAAAATAAATCCGCACGAAGTGCGAATCCTTGCTAAAGTTTTTGCTTCGTTTGGCTTTTGCCAAAAGTAGAATCTCTCTCACCCCATAGACTCTAATCTACTAGATTCGCTTTTGGGTCATTGATTCGATTATGATTTGGATTCGCGTGATTTGGATACTTCGCTTTGTGCTACGCACTCCGCTCAGTATGACAGCATTGGCTGAATTGTCATTGCAAGATTCGGCGATTTGCCGAAGCGAAACAATCCACAAAACCTATCCAAATTTATGCTACAATACGCACAAAATTCCACAAAGGACAAATAT
>JBNMJF010000027.1:0-11368 GCA_050873665.1 Helicobacteraceae bacterium | reverse complement strand
TAACGCGCCAATCACTTGCGTATCGCTGATGATTTCCACAAACTGCGCCCACTCCAACTTAAAGCTAAAGGCAAAAAGCGCGATTAGCGGGATTAGCACCAATAGGCTAAAATAAGTCATTCCAAGTCCAAAGCTAAGCCCAAAGCCTTGCAAAATAGAGGGCTTTTTGTAAAAGATTTTTTGTAAGGTTTTCATCGTTTAATCCTTAATTGTTATGCACCCAATCACTTAAAAAGTTGGGCGTGTGTGCCGATTCGCAAAAGGCGAATCTCATCGTCTTTTATCAAATAAATCACTAGCTTATCGCCACCGATATGAAATTCTCTTGTATCCGCGTATTCACCACTTAGTGCGTGGTCGTTTGCGCTTGGTGGTAGTGGCTTATCATTAGCTAGTAAAGAAAAATACTCTATCATTTTGTTAAACTCGCTATCACTCAAGCGCACCTTTGATAAGTCGTTTATAAACTTTTTCTCGCGTTTTAGATTCATCGCCTACGCCTTGTTTTGCGCCTTTAGTGCTTCAAACTCGGCTTTTAACTGCTCTAGCGTGAAACTTTCCAAATTCTGCCCTTTTCGTGCATTTTCTATCACTTTTTGCGTTTCTTCGTTTGGAATCTTTCCCTCGCCTTGCAGTTTAAAAGGTATCGCATTTTCGCGTATCACGGCTTTGGCAAAGACATTAAACGCGGAGCTAAGATTTAGCCCCATATCGTTTATGATACTCTCAAACCGCACCTTATCGTCCTTATCCATTCTAAATGTTACATTTATGGTTTGCATTGCATTATCCTTATTTTGAAATTAAAATACGGCATTTTACCATAAATTTATATTCAATGCACGACTCTACTTACTCTTTTTGATAGCCTCAAAAATCTTATCAAACTCGCCATTATCGCTAAAATGTTTCTTTTGTGCCGCACTCCACCCACCAAAACTATCGATTCGCACGAGATTTAGATTTGGAAAAGTCGCGCTGTATTTTTGCGCCACTTCCTTATCTATGGGGCGATAGTAGTTTTTAGCGATGATTTCTTGCGCTTCTTTATCATACAAATGCGTGATATACGCCTTTGCAACCTCTCTTGTGCCTTTTTTATCCACGACTGTATCCACAAGTGCCACAGGTGGCTCAGCCAAAATGCTAATGCTTGGAATCACAATCTCAAATTTGCCTTTGCCTAGCTGCTGAACAGCCAAATGCGCTTCGTTTTCCCACGCGATTAGCACATCACCCACATTGCGCTTGACAAAGGTATTTGTCGCGCCACGCGCACCTGAATCAAGCACAGGCACATTTTTATATAGTTTGATTAAAAACTCTTTTGCCTTTGCCTCATTGTTATTGTTTGCTTTAAGTGCGTAAGCTAGGGCTGCTAGGTGATTCCACCGCGCACCACCTGAAGTTTTAGGATTTGGCGTGATGACTTTTACACCATCTTTTAGTAAATCCTCCCAATCTTTTATGCCCTTTGGATTGCCTTTGCGCACCAAAAACACAATCGTTGAGTAATATGGCGTGGAGTTGTTAGCAAACTCTTTTTGCCAATCTTTTTTAATACTCCCTTTTGCACTAATGGCATCAATGTCATAAGCTAGTGCGAGTGAGACAATATCGCTACTAAGCCCGTCAATCACAGCTCTTGCCTGTGCGCCAGAGCCTCCGTGTGATTGGCGGATTTGCACTTTATCGCCTGTCTTTTTCTCATACCACGCGCTAAATTCCTCATTATATGCTCTATAAAGCTCCCTTGTAGGGTCATAGCTCACATTTAAAAGCTCATAATTCGCTCCAAACGCAAATGCCACGAATCCTACAATACTAAAAATTACCTTTTTCATAATCTAACTCCTTATTTTTCATAAAAATTTTCGTAGTTTAAAGTCGTTACGGACTTGATTCGCCTTTTTAATTTGGCTTTACTTCCTTAAAATGCTCTTCACCAATGCCCCGTTCTTTGCTTGTCTCGCCAAAGAGTTTATCACTCGTGTAGTCATAATATGGCGCGGTGTTTTCGCTAAAATCTGGAATCTCTTGTAAAGATTCCGCAATCGCTACGATTTCCGCCTCGCCTACGCTATCTACATAATCCTCAAATAGCGGATATTTTGGCTTTTGCTCTATGTATTTTGCTAATACGCGATAGACAAATTCAGGCAAGTGATATGCTGAAATATCCGCCACCTTTTTAGCAAAGCGCGATTTTTTATCCTCACTCGCACTTACAATCCCGCCAATTACGACATTATAAGCAGGATAGCTATACTCTCCATTGCGCTTAGACTTGCCAAAAAAGCCAAGATTCGCGCTAAAATGATTCGCACAGGAATTTGGACAGCCAGAGAGCTGAATCCTAAAGCCTTTTAGCGAATCTAAATCCAATCCCTTGTCCTCTAAATATTCTTCGATTTTTGCCACTGCTCCGCGCGGACGCGCAATCCCTAGCTGACAAGTCGCCGCACCCGTGCAAGCCACCATATCGCCGATAATGGCGGGTTTGTGGCTTTGGGTAGAAAATTCCATAATCAAATCATATAAACTTAGCAAATTTTTCGCGCTTAAGTTTCGTAAATACATATTTTGATTAGGCGCGAAAAAGAGGCTGTGATTACCAATGACTTCTAATCTTTTAGCAAGTTCCCTTGCGTGAGTTGCCTTTAAATCACCTAATTTCAAAGGCACTTTGGCACAATAATAGCCCTTTTGAATCTGCGCTGTAACAAAGCGATTCCACCATAATTCTTGCTCTTTGCTCATTTTTGGAATTTCTAAATCCGCGCCTTTTAGCTCTGGCAACTCCGTGCTTGGCTTAATATCTAATGCGCAGTCAAATTTTTCACGCACGATTTTCATCTCATCAAAAATCATCTTTGAGAGTTCCGCTTCGCCAAACTTTTCCGCTACAAATCGAAATCTCGCCCTTGCCTTGCGCTCTCTATCGCCGTGCCTATCATAGATTTGCTTTGCTGCTTGAGCCAAAATAAACAAATCGCTCTCAGGCAAAAAGTCCATTAGTTTAAAGCCAAGCAGTGGCTTTGCGCCCATTCCACCTGCTACCCAAACCTCAAATCCCCTCGCGCCATTTTGAATCTTAGCGATGAATCCCACATCAGTAATCGTTGCCATAGCCCTATCCGCACTTGATGCAGAAAAGGCAAATTTGAATTTTTTAGGCAAATGAAATGAATCTTTAAGCCCAAGCATTTTAGAAGTGAGCGCATTTGCGTAAGGAATCACATCAAAAACGCAATCACTCGCTACATTTGAGAGAATATCCGCGTTAATATTGCGCACCGTAGCACCACCACCGCCACGCGAAGTAAGCCCGATAGAGTGCAGATTTTCTAAAATCTCGCATAAATCATCTAGCTTTGTATAATGGAGCTGAATCCCGCCACGCGTGGTAATGTGAAGCTGATTATTTGCATATTTATCCGCGTAATCCGCTAAAATACTAAGCTGCTTTGGCTCTATCTCCCCAGCATAAGTTTTTACACGCACCATATAAGTCTCGCGTTCTCGCTGTTCATAGACACCAAAAGGCACACGAATGCCCTTAAAGTCATCTTTGCTGATTTTTCCGCTCTTTAGCTCATCAAGCGACTTTTTAAAAAACTCAAAATCGCCCTTTGTAACCGAATCTGGGATTATATATCCGCTCATTTTTATCCTTTATATTTTTAAATTTTGAAAGTGAAAATATAGCATAAATTTTTAAATTCGTATTGTATTTTGCAAAATTTTACAAAAATTTTGCATTAAATGTTACGATTTTCTACAAAATACGATATGTGTTTGATGATTTCTCTATTGCAAATCTTGTTATTGCGAATCGTTGCCTTTGGCAAGGCAAAGCAATCTAAAAAAAATCAAATCCGCACGAAGTGCGAATCTGCGCTATACCTCGTCATACTGAGGGCTTTAGCCCGAAGTATCCAAATCACACGAATCTAAATTATGGACGAATCAATGGCTAAAAGCGAATCTAGTGGATTAGAGTCTATGGGGTTATGGGGGACTCTACTTTTTGCGAAAGCAAAAAGTAGCAAAAACTTTTGATTGTGGGTAGATTCTCTTAAAGTGAGCGAATCGCGCTCGATTCGCGAATCGCCAAAATGGATACTTTGCTACGCTCAGTATGACGAAAAGGCGAGATTGCTTTGCGCGAATCTGCGATTCGCCTCGCAATGACGCAATAAACGCACGATTCGGTAAAATCGTATCGCAACGACAACCCCACGCTAAATCAAAATAATGCGGAATTAAATTAGCTTATAATTTTTTGGCTAGAATGCGCAAAATATTTTTTAAAGGAAGCGGTTTGAAAATCTTTGGGACTGATGGGATTCGCGGGGAAGCGGGGAGCGATATAACGCCATTTACGGCATTAAAGGCGGGACTTGCGGCGGGGATTTATTTTAAAAGCGCAAATGCAAAAAATTTAGGCGCAACGCCACGCGAATCAGACGCTCAAAACGCGGACGCACCGATAGAATTCCAAGAAACAAAATCGCAACTAAATGTCATTTCACACGAATCAGACAACGAATCGCCCCAAAATATAGATTCGCCCCAAATCCCGCCCAAAAACACAAATATCATCTTAATCGGCAAGGACACGCGCCGTAGTGGCTATATGATTGAAAATGGTTTGGTGTCGGCATTTACCGCGCTTGGGTTTAATGTCATTCAAGTCGGTCCTATGCCCACCCCTGCGATTGCCTTTTTGACGGAGGATATGCGTTGTGATGCGGGGATTATGATAAGTGCGAGTCATAATCCTTACTATGATAATGGCATTAAATTCTTTGACGCGCGGGGGTATAAGCTTGATTCGCAAAAAGAAGTAGAGATTGAAAATATCTACAATGACGATGACGCGTTACTATCGCATTTCAAAACCCACGCAAATATCGGGCATAGTAAGCGAATCGATGATGTAATCGGGCGATATATCGTGCATATCAAAAATAGTTTCCCTAAAAATCTCAACCTAAATGGCATAAAAATTGTCGTGGATTGCGCTAATGGCGCGGGTTACAAAGTCGCGCCCATTATTTTTAGTGAGCTTGGCGCGGAAGTGATAGCCATAAACAACGCCCCAAACGGCTATAATATCAACGAATCCTGTGGCGCGATGCACCCTGAGATTTTGGCGCAAAAGGTGTGCGAAGTGGGCGCAGATGTGGGATTCGCCCTTGATGGAGACGCCGATAGGCTCATAGTCGTGGATAATAAGGGGCAGATTATCAGCGGAGATAAAGTGCTAGGCGCACTTGCGCTATATCTCAAACGCCAAAAGTGCCTAAAGAACAACGGAATCGTAACTACGATAATGAGTAATATCGCGCTGGAGCGGTTTTTAGAGCGACATAATATCAATATGATTCGCGCAAATGTCGGCGATAAATTCGTGATTGAAGCGATGAACGCGCATAATTATAGCTTTGGCGGGGAGCAAAGTGGACATATCATTTTTAGCGATTACGCTAAGACGGGCGATGGGATTTTAAGCGCGTTGCAGGTTTTGGCGCTGATGCTAACTAAAAATCGTAGCAGTAGCGAGGTGCTAAATCCATTTGCGCTCTATCCGCAGGTGCTGAAAAATATCGCCATTCCGCATAAAAAGCAGCTCTTAAGTGCGCTTGAATCGCAATATGTGAGGCTAATCGCCCCTGAGATTCGCCACATTATCCGCTATTCTGGCACGGAAAATAAATTGCGGATTTTGCTTGAAGGCAAGGATAAAAAGTTGCTTGAAAGCACGATGAATGAGTTAGAAATATTCTTTACAAAGGCGATTTGCGGGGTGTAGAAACACTCTACTTTTCCGTCATTGCGAGATTCGCGTAGTGATTCGTAGCAATCCAAATCTTACTTCATCTTTATAACCATTATCAAGGCGGTTATTGACACGATAACAGCGCAAATACAAACAATAATTACTGCAATATCCCTAACTTTACTTGTATTATTGTTTGCATAATTTTTAGACTTTTTAAATGTGTTTATTAGTGCTTGTCGTGATTTGGCGTGAAATCTAACCATTGCATTTAACCCAAAAATAATAAAACCAGCAATATATAAATAAATCAATATAAATATAATATTTTTCATTTTTTACCCCTAATAATTTCAAAAATACCATCTCTAAAGTTAAACGAAAAAATACGAATCGCAAGACATATAAAAACTATACAAACAAAAATATTGGCAAGTATTCTAAATAAATCATCGTCTAATAATTTTATTCTCCAACCATTACCATCTTTATCAAACAAATCATAAGCACCAAATCCCCATATATAATGTAAATCCATTTTAATTAGCAAATCGTTAAAGATTCTAATATCAGCGTGAGTTACACCATATTTATTGAATTGATTCTCATGGAGAGTTATTGTATCTATAATGCCACCTATCATATCATCTAATATATTCGCAGTTGTTACATAAAGCCCACTAACAATTTGTCTAATAATAGTTGATGAATATTTTCTATTTAAATCCCTCCAACTTCTAGCAGCAGATAAATAACTATCGCTACAGCTTCTTATATACCCAGCTCTTAGTATTTTTTCTACATTTTTGTTGGCTTCTATTGTTAAGTCTATACATCTTTGTTTGGCTTCTTCGGCTTTGTCTAGTCTATATAATATAGTGCGCATATTTTCAAGTTTTCTATCTACATCAAATATATAATCTTTTTCTTCGCGCAATAAATCAATCTTTTTCTGTTCTTCTGCACAACTACCACTAGCCATAATTTCTTGTTCCTTTTCCCACTTACTTTTTTTATAATATAATTTTTCCGCTTGTTTTTCACAATCTTCGCGACTCCTTTTGCGTTCATTTTCCACAAAATTTTTTTCTTCTTGTATTCTTTGTTCGCTAACTTTTGAAATATTATCCAATGTAGAAAAGAAAATGTGAAAAAATACAACAAATAATAATGTCTTTATTATAATTTTCATTTTAAACCTCCTAAAATTTAATATAAAATCTCTAACTTGGCGTCCTTTTAAGTATAATTTTATGTGTATTTGCTTCTTGTTTGCTTTCAGGGTGTAAGAAATAGCCTTTTGTGTTTAAATTTAAGTGCATTCTAAGATTTCCAATCAAATATTTATAGCTAGAAACACCATTGACATAAGGTAAATTAAGATTATAAAAATCATAGGAATGCGTATCCAAATAATCCATATTTGGCTCATCGCGGTATTCTTTTCGCATAAACCAAATTTTGCTAAAACTAGCGCAATCCACAAATGCCCCATTTTTATCAAATGCGTTTTGTAATTTTTGCTCGAATCTATCTTTAATCTCTTTAAAACCATCATCGCTTAAATCATTTTCGCAATGATATGAGATGATTCCAGTAAAAATATTACGCCCTACATTTGCTTTAATTTTACAAAGATTTGTGATGAGAGAGTAAAAGTTGCTAGGTTTAAATGAGCTAATAAGCGTAAAAATAGCTTTAATTTGGCGCGATTCAACTATGACAAACTTATCATTGTTATAAATTTCGCTATTTTGATAGATAATCATATCAATTAGTGGGCTGATTTTAGGATTATTTTGTGTTCCACATAACAAAACCCTTTGCTTATCTTATAGCTTCCGCCTAGCTCATCGTGTAGCAAATCTTTAAATGCTTTGTATAAAGCTACTTTTTTCTCTTTATTGCCAAAATTACCTTGAGATTGTTTTTCATATTTTAGCAATGCAATTTCTAATTCGCTTGTATTTTGATACATTATTTTCTCCTTTCATTACTTATAGTAGTTAATTGGTATAATAAATACACTTGCGATTGGCACAAATGCAGTAATATTAGCTTTTTTATTTGTCCCCATTTTTTATACTTTTAAGCATCACATAATTACTATATCCAACTTTGTCGCCTAAATCACCAGCTTTTTTAAAGTATTGTTCAGCTTTGTCGTAATCCACTTCCACGCCTATACCAGTCCTATAAATCCACCCTATCATAAAACAAGCATTAGCATTATCTAAATCACTAGCTTTTTTATAAAATTCCAACGCCTTTTTATGGTTTATCTCCACACCACAGCCATAAAAATATATATTCCCTAAGTTGTTATATGCCCTACCATTGCCTAAACTTGCAGATTTTCTATGATATTCCATTGCCATTTCTAAATCTTGCTATACTCCCTTGCCATCAGCGTATATGTTGCCTAGATGATAATATGACTCAAATATCATCCATTCTAATATTTTACGCTTTGGCTGTATTTCCTTGCCATTTATGTGTGTAAATGTAGTTGCAGTATCCACATTGACTTCATTTGCTATAATTTCATAGTATTTTCTAGCGTTTTTGAAGTCCTTATGCAAGCGAAATATATCCCGCTGCTATAAAACAAGCTAAATAATCCTTGTTTTGTGTAAATCTTTCCAAATAATATGCAAGGCATTCAGTGGTATTTTTATCATCACACGCAAAGTCTAGCAATGCTATATCTGGTGTCATACCATTATCATTCTGTGGTATTGCCATAATTTCTCCTTTGGGATTAAATAAAAGCATAATTATATTTAAGGTATTCTTAAAAAATAATGTGTTTTTGATAAATTTAAATGCTAGATTCGATAAAATTGCGATTCGTTGCACGAATCAACTACGAATCACAAAAATAAATTTAAGGGGCGATTTTATGAAAATCACGCAATCCACCAAAAAAATAATTGCTTTTTTTACGATGATATGCTTCGCAATCGCCATCGACCAAGCCATAAAACTTTGGATTTTAGATTTTTACGCAAACGCGCCAAGTTCGCCAAATTATCATTTTAATGGTAAGGTATTTGAAAGCCCATTTATTGATATAGTTTTGGTTTTCAACAAAGGCGTGGCATTCTCATTTTTAAGCGCAGTAGGGGCGAATCTCAAGTGGATAATCCTGGCGATGCTTATTTTAATGCTACTCATCGTGCTAAAAAGCGATGAATTATTCGCTGAAAACTTCCTAGCTTTTGGGCTAATCATCGGCTCAGGTTTTAGTAATTTGCTTGATAGATTCACCCGCGAGGGCGTGGTGGATTATATTTTTTGGCATTATAAGTTCAACTTTGCGGTGTTTAATCTAGCTGATTCAATCATCAATGTCGCCATCGCGTGGATAATTTTGAAATATATTTTTAATTTTTATCGCAAGGATTTTAAGTCGCACAATTAGCTTTTATAAACTCTAGGGACGCGGTTTGACACTGCGCACAGGACTTCGTAGCTGATTGTGCCGATTTTTTGGGCTAACTCATCGGGGCTAATCTCATTGCCCCATTCATCAACGCCAAAAAGCACCACTTCATCGCCGATTGCCACGCCTTCAATCCCGCTAATATCCACGCAAATTTGGTCCATACACACGCTACCCACGACTTTTGCGCGTTTGCCACGAATCAAAACCTCCGCTTTATTGGATAGCAAACGACTATAACCATTGGCGTAACCCACGCAAATAGTGGCGATTCGCGTGGGTGCATTTGTGATAAATGTCCTGCCGTAGCTCACCGCGCTATCTTTAGGAAGCGTTTTGATATGCACTACACGCGCTTTTAGGCTTAGCACAGGCTTTAGCGCAATGGGCAATGCGACATTTGAAAACGGATTTATCCCATAGCTCACAATCCCCACGCGCACCATATCAAATATGCCTTTAGGATAGCTGAAAATCCCCGCAGAGTTCGAGCAGTGCCTAATAAAGCCCGTAATCCCACGCGATTCAAGGCTTTTGACAAATGCGCTGTATCTATCGCACTGCATTTGCGTGTAACCTAAATCCGCCTCATCTGCGCTTGAAAAATGCGTAAAAACTCCAGCGATATTTATGCTAGGGAGTTTTGCAATGGATACGATTTCATCAAGTGCGGATTTGGTGGTGGATTCTATGCTTTTTTGCGCTAGATTCTGCAAATTTGCCCCATTTGGCAAATTAGGGTTTAAGGGTAAGGGGGATTCTACTTTTGGCGAAAGCCAAAAGTAGCAAAAACTTTTAAGCGGTTTTTTTGATTTATTTTTTTTATTAGATTCTGCGCTATGCGCAGAATCTACAACGGAAGGAATGGCGGTAGTGCTTTGCGTTGTTTTGGCGCGAAATGAGCGAGATAGAACTTGAGGTTCATCGAGCGAAATTTTGTCGTCAAAACAACGCAAATGATTATCCCAGAACGAATTGCCCCCACATAAATACCCGATTCGTCCCATTCCCGTGTCTAATTTTATATGAATCTGCGCGACTTTCCCCTGCGCCACTGCCTCGCGCGAAATCGCCTCCGCAATATCCTTGTGATACACGCAAAGCTCGATATTATGCGCGATTGCGGACTTTAGCAACTCTTTTGGCGTGTAGCCTAAGATTAGGATTCGTGCCTCTGGCAGGGCGTCTCGCACGATTAAAGCCTCATCGATTCGCGCCACGCCAAGCGAGTAAATCCCGCATTCTACGGCTTTTTTGGCGATTTCTACAATGCCTGAACCATAGGCATTTGCCTTAATTACAGCCATTATTTTCGCGCTTTGTGGCAAATATCGCTTTATTTCGCCCAAATTATGCGCGTAGTTCGCGAGATTCACCTCCGCAAAGCAATATTGCTCACTCATTAAATCTAGCCTAACAATTCTTTTGCGATTTTGGCGATTTTGCCCCCGTCTGCCACGCTTTGTAGGGCTTTACACGCGCCCATAACTTTGCCTAAATCTTTCGCGCCACTTGCGCCCACATTTGCGATGATTTCGGCTATTTTAGTGCGCAATTCATCATCGCTAAGCTGTTTTGGCAAATATTGCAAGATAATTTCCAATTCGCCCTTTTCCTTCGCTACCAAATCATCACGCTTTGCATTCTCGTAAGCAGCGATTGAATCTAACCTTTGCTTTTTTGCGCTAAGCAAAATTTTGGTAACTTCCTCATCGCTTAAAACCACGCGCTTATCGACTTCTACTTGCTTTAGCGCAGCATTTAGCAATCGAATCGTATCGCGCCTAAAAATATCATTTTCTTTCATTGCGGTTTTTAAATCCGCGCTTAATCGTTCTTTTATCGTCATAGCTTTTGAATCCTTTGGAATAAACTTTGCTTTAAAATGCGCGAATTATATCAAAATTTGTGAGTCTTAAAGGTAAATTTTATGAAAAAGATTTTGCTTTGCGTTTTTGCGCTGTCTATGCTTTGCGCTGACCCGATTATGGACTTTTCTCCGCCTAGATATGTCGAGGAATTGCCTGAAAAGGACTTTATCGAGGAATTTCCAAAGTTAGGTTCGCTATTTGGGCAAGGTGAGCGTCCTATGTTTGCCGATAGACGCGCTATGCGAGTAAATGACATTTTGCTTGTCC
>JBNMJF010000026.1:0-11446 GCA_050873665.1 Helicobacteraceae bacterium | reverse complement strand
TTATGCTATTTTGTGCGTAATTTTTGGCAAAATTTGGCAACTTAAATGCTTTTGATAAAATCAAATCACACCAAATAATCATAAAAGGCTCACTCTCGCTAAATTCACTTATCGCCTCTGCGATTCCAGCTATCGTGCCTTCATCTTTCGCGCGCAAAATCCTATAATCAATGCCTTTTGCAAAGATAGTGAGATATTTTTGCAAAACCTCGATTTTATAATCCGCAATAATAGTGAATCTCGCGCCCTCAAATTTCCTAAAAAGATGAAAAATGATAGGCAGATTATCATAAGGCACAAGACATTTGGGCTTATTGCGCGTAAGCCCCTCTAGGCGCGTACCTTTGCCACCTGCTTGGATAATGATATGGCGCAGATTGTGCGTATTTTGCAAGGTTGATTCCTTAAATATAAAAATAAAAGCGTAATTGTAACAAAAAATTTGCTTTATAAACTTTATCAAAGTATAATTTCAAAATTTTATCTTAAAGGAGAACCAATGCTACACGAATATAGAGACGAAATCGCGCAACTAAAGGCGCAAAATCCACATTTCGCAAGGATTTTTGAGGAGCACAACGAGTTAGATGACAGAATCAAAGAAGTCGAAGCTGGTGGTGGCGAATATGTCGATGAATTTGAGTTAGACACGATGAAAAAGCAAAAGTTGCGCTTAAAAGATGAAGCCTACGCAATGGTGCTAGAGTTTAAGAAAAATCAAAACAAATAGCCCATAAATCCGCAAGAATCCAAATGCAACCCAAATATATTTTTGTTACAGGCGGAGTGCTTAGCTCTCTTGGCAAGGGCATTTCCGCATCTTCTATCGCTACGCTTATAAAACACGCAAATCACAAGGTTTCCATTCTTAAAATCGACCCATACATAAATATCGACCCCGGCACGATGAGTCCGCTAGAGCACGGCGAAGTTTTCGTAACAGAGGACGGCGCGGAGACGGATTTGGATTTGGGGCATTATGAGCGATTTTTGGATATTAACCTAAGCGCGAAGCATAATTTCACCACAGGGCAGATTTATCTATCCGTGATTGAAAAAGAGCGCAGTGGCTTTTATTTGGGCAAAACGATTCAAATCGTCCCGCATATCGTTGATGAGATTAAAGAGCGAATCAAGTCAGCGGGAAAAAACAGCGAATTTTTGATTGTCGAGCTTGGCGGGACGGTGGGCGACATTGAGGGAATGCCGTATTTAGAGGCTATGCGTCAGCTAAAGCACGAGCTAGGAAATCAGCGCGTAATTAGCATTCATGTAACGCTAATCCCGCTTATAAAAGCCGCAGGTGAGCTAAAGACAAAGCCTACGCAACACTCCGTCCAAGAATTGCGCCGTATAGGAATCTCTCCGCAAATCATTTTGGCGCGTTGTGAAAAGGCGTTGTCAAATGATTTAAAGCAGAAGTTATCAATGTCGTGTGATGTGGATAATGACTGCGTGATTGTCGTAGAGGACGCGCAAAGCATTTATCAAGTCCCACTAAATCTAATGCGTGAGAATATTTTAACGCCCATTGCGCGGTATTTTAATATCCCACCCTTTGCGCCACAAATGCAAAATTGGGATTCACTTGTCAGTCGCATTATCTCGCCAAAAAGCGAGGTTACAATCGCATTTGTAGGCAAATACTTAGATTTAAAGGAATCTTACAAATCGCTTATCGAGGCTCTCACGCACAGCGGGGCACATACGGATACGAAAATCAACATTAAGTGGATTGATAGTTCGCTTTTAAATACCAAAAATATCGATGAAAAATTAAGCGAAATTGATGGCATTTTAGTCCCCGGGGGCTTTGGAGAGCGAGGCATCGATGGCAAGATTTTAGCCATAAGATTCGCTAGAGAAAATAATATCCCATTTTTAGGCATTTGCTTAGGAATGCAACTCGCACTCATTGAATTTGCCAAAAATGTATTAGGGCTTGAATGCGCCAATAGCACGGAGTTTGACAAGGATACAAAAGAGCCTATCATTTATCTAATCGAAGATTTCATCGACCAAAATGGCAAAAATCAGCTTAGAACGCATAATTCCCCTATGGGCGGGACAATGCGACTTGGACAATATCCTTGCAATCTTAAAGAAGGCACAAAGATTCACGCTGCTTATGGTAGTAGCGTCATTAAAGAGCGCCACCGCCACCGCTATGAGGCAAATGTCAAATATCGCGAGATTTTCGAGCAAAATGGGCTAATCATTAGTGGCGAATCTAACGGGCTGATTGAGACAATCGAGCTAAAAAATCACGCTTGGTTTGTCGCCGTGCAGTTTCACCCTGAATTCACATCTAAATTGCAAAATCCAAATCCCATAATTTTGGAGTTTATAAAGCAAGTAAAAAAGCTAAAAACGCGCTAAAATGGACAGCCTTAAAGCCAAAATCTTAACCATCTTTGAATCCCGCAATCTAAATGAATTAGAATCCAAAAATATCCCGCACCCAAGCACGATGAGCGGTGTAGCGGAGGCAAGTGAAATCATAGTTAGCGCGATTTTAGCAAACAAACGCATTGCCATAATCGGCGATTACGATGTCGATGGCATTGCGAGTTCTTGCATAATGGAGGCGTTTTTCAAACAAATTGGCTACCAAAATTTTATCATCAAAATCCCTAATCGATTCGCCGATGGCTATGGAATCAGCACACGAATGGTGCGAATCTATGATGCAGATATTTTTATAAGCGTGGATAACGGCATTACCGCCTTTGAAGTGGGCGAATATTGCGCCACGCACGGCAAAACGCTTATTATTACCGACCACCACAAGCCCTTAATCGAAAACGGCGCAGAGATTTTGCCAAAAGCAAATGTGATTATAAACCCAAATCAACAAAAATGTAATTTTTTGCAAAAAGAAGTCTGTGGGGCAGTTGTGGCGTGGTATCTTTGCGCGGGGATTAAGATAGAATGCGAAAAGCGCGGGATTTTACGCGCTAAAAGCGTAAATATGGTGGATTTCACGCCGTTTTTGGCACTTGCAATCATAAGCGACATTATGCCATTAACTGCGCTAAATCGCACACTTTATAAGCTAGGCTTAAAGCGCATAAATGCCGATAAAAATGGCGTTTTCGCGCTTTTAAGAGAAGAATTTGGAGAGCGATTCAAAGATAGCGCGGTTAGATTCATAGATTCACAAAGCCTAGCATTTTATATAACGCCCCTTTTAAACTCCGCAGGGCGCGTAAAAAACGCAAGATTAGCATTTAAATTTTTAAGCACAAAAAATCTAAAAAACGCGCGAATCCTACTTGATAAACTAAAAGCCACAAACGAGTGCCGAAAGCGCGTAACAAGCGAAGTTTTCGCAAAATCTTTGGAGTGCGCAATCGTGCGCGAAAATGTCGCTTACGCCATAGGCGCGTGGAATGAGGGCGTGATAGGCATTGTGGCGGCGAAATTAGCCGAGCGATTTAACAAAAGCGCGTTTTGCTTTAACCTAAAAGACGGCGCGTTGAAAGGCTCTGGACGCGCGGTGGGTGGCGTGAATCTCATCGCCACTATCCAAAATAGCGCGGAGTTTTTAAGCCATTTTGGCGGACATAGTGGCGCGGTGGGGCTTGGGCTAAAATATGAGGATTTGGAAAAATTTATGGATTTGTTTGAAAAATCGCTTATTTTTTGTGAGAGTGGCGCCGAATCTAGCGCGATAGAGGCGAATCTAAATGAAATAAATATGGAGATTTTAGAGATTTTGGAAGTGTTTGAACCTTATGGCAACGGCAATAAAATGATAGAATTTCGCTCAAATGCAGTGATTGAGCGCACTAAAATGATTAAAGATTTGCACCAAAAGTTGCACTTTAAGGGCGCGAATCTAAGCGGGATTTTATTTAACAATACGCAAGATTTTATAGGGCAGAGTGTGCGAATCACCTACCACATAAAAAGGGATTTTTTCAACGGCGTAGGGATACAAATAAATCAAATCGAAAGGTTGTAAAATGAGAGATTATCCATTTGGCTTGTGGCTATCGCTTAGAATTTTTAGGATTATATCAGCTCTTATTCCACACAAAAATTTGCGTCGCAAAATGCGAATCTTACCATTCATATTATCGCGCCACGCGCACCAAAATGCGATTTATGCGAATCAAAGCTAAGATTTTGGCTTCGCAAAGTGTGGCTTTGGTAAGCGCAAGGGCGGTTAGTGTGAGCGAAATGGCAGATTTTGGGCGCAAAATGCAATCGCTCTTTGCAAATTGGGGGGGGGAATCGCAACAAAATTTAATCATCATAAATATCCACAACAACGATGATTTCGCCCCTACGCAGATAGAAAAGCGCGTTTATAAAATCAGAGAATCACTACAAATCATTGAATTTTATTGCAATGATAAGAGTTTGAGTGAAAAAAGAGCGTTTTTAGGCAACACTTTAGCGTGGCATAGGATAATGTGTCAATTAGCGATTAATCGGTAGGTTTTATGTGCGAATCAACCAAAGATTCACACATAAATCACTTTTAAATATCCAAATTTTTGACTTCCTTAGCGTGGGCTTGGATAAAGTTTCTGCGTGGCTCGACTTCGCTTCCCATAAATAGGCGAATCTTTTCCTCACTCTCATATTCATCGCCGATTTGGACGCGCAATAATGTGCGATTTTCCTTTGTCATCGTGGTTTCCCAAAGTTGCTCGGGATTCATCTCGCCTAAGCCTTTGTAGCGTTGTATTGTCGCGCCTTTTTTCGCGCTATTTTCGATTTCCTCCAAAAACTCAATCAAATCCCTATTTTCTAGGAATCCAAGTTCCCTCTCAATAATCCTTTGATAGATTTTCTGCGCATCTAAGAAATATTTATCACTAAACAAATCATAGCTGATTTTGATTTCGCTTAGCCCTGATTTTGTCTGCACAAAAAGCATAATATTTGATTCGCTTTGCATTTTATTTAGGATATTGCAGTTAGATTTTTCTAAAAATGCCTCCACACGCGCACTTAAATCATTTAGATTCAACCCGCGCAAATCATCATTTTCGATAAAAAAGCGCAAAATATTGCTAGAAAAATATAGCTTTTCAAGTCGCTTTAAAATCGCGCGATAGTTAGAAATATTTTTCAAAATGTCAATCAGCTCGACATTTCCAATGCCTTCAAAGTTGAAATTTTCAATGCCATTTTCGATAAGAAACGAACTTAGATGCTTTTCATCTTTAAGATAAACCACCTTTTTGCCCTTTTTAAAGAGATATAGCGGTGGCTGGGCGATATAAATATGCCCATTGTCGATTAGCGGACGCAAATATTTATAAAAAAATGTTAAAAGAAGCGTCTGTATGTGGCTACCATCGACATCGGCGTCCGTCATTAAGATGATTTTATGGTAGCGGAGCTTTGCTAAATCAAACTCATTGTCGATTCCACAGCCAAAGGCGGTAATCATATTGATGATTTCATCGGTTTTTAGGATTTTGTTGATATTGCTTTTTTCGACATTTAAAATCTTACCGCGCAGTGGCAAAATCGCTTGATAAGCCCTATCTCTGCCAGTTTTCGCGCTACCACCAGCCGAATCTCCTTCCACTAAGAAAATCTCAGATATTGTAGGGTCTTTGCTTTGACAATCGGCTAATTTGCCCGGCAGCGTTCCAAAACTATTTACTTCCTTGCGCGTGAGTTCTCTAGCTCTTTTTGCTGCCTCGCGCCCTTTTGCCGCCAAAAGTGCCTTTTGGATAATCGCCTTTGCGTCATTGGGATTTTCCTCGAAAAACTTAGAGATTTTCTCATAAGTTAGCCTTTGCACGATATTTCGCACAAATGAATTGCCGAGCTTTCCTTTTGTCTGCCCCTCAAATTGCGGGTCCATAACCCGCGCAGAGACGACAGCCACAAGCCCTTCTCTCACATCATCGCCTTGAATCTTTGAATCTTTTTCCTTGCTATTTAGGTTGATATAATTCATAATCGCGCGACTTAGCCCCATTCTAAACCCAGCTTCGTGCGTCCCGCCCTCAATGGTGCGGATATTATTCACAAAACTTAGCAATTTCTCACTATAAGAGTTATTATAAGCCAAAGCAATGTCAATCTCTACTTCGTTGCCCTTTTCGCCGTCTTTATCGCTAAAAAAGATTACTTGTGAGATTAACTCGCCATTATTTGGATTTAAATCCTCGACAAATTGCTTTAATCCGCCCTCAAAGTGGAATTTCTCTACGCGCCCAGCGATTTCATCGACAAAATTGATTTCAATATTTTTGTTTAGATACGCCATTTCTTTGAATCGATTGCATAAAATCTCACTATCAAATGTCGTAACTTCCATAATCTTATCATCAGGGAAAAATTCAATAATAGTGCCGTTTTTATCGCTATTGCCGATAATATCAAGTGGTGTTTGGGGAATTCCTTCGGCAAATTCTTGGCGGTAGATTTTATTATTTTTATGGATTGTCATAATGAGCTTTTTACTAAGCGCATTCACCACGCTAACGCCCACGCCGTGAAGTCCGCCAGAGACTTTGTAAGTGTCTTTGTCAAACTTTCCTCCAGCGTGAAGCACCGTTAGCACGACCGTTGCGGCGGGGAGATTTTCACCCTCGTGCATATCAACGGGGATTCCGCGTCCATTATCCTCGACAATGACGCTACCCTCCTTTGTAAGCGTGATATTGATTTTAGAACAAAATCCAGCCATCGCCTCATCAATGGAATTATCCACGACTTCATAAACCATATGATGAAGCCCATTGATATTCGTATCGCCGATATACATTCCGGGGCGTTTTCTAACCGCCTCTAAGCCTTTTAAAACCTTAATATTTTTTGAGCTATATTCATTCATTTTTTTGTGAATCCTTTTTCTTGCGAATCTTTAGGCGAATCTACGCCAAATCTAATCTAAAATAGGCATAAATGTTAATAAGAAATTATCGCTTTTTAGCGTTGAAGCGGATTGTAAATTTTGATTTATGCCAAATTCAAATGTTTGCGTGTTGATATGGGCGACAAAGTCCAAAATATGCTTAGAATTTACAGTTATTGAAAACGAATCATCGCCTAATTTTTCGATAAATTCTTTATTAAGCTCCGCGTCTAAGTCAATCTCCGCTGTTGCTTCAAAATCCTTATCACTATATACGACTTCAAAGAAAACGCTGTCTTTTTTGAATGTAAGACGGGATAAAAACCACACGGAATTGATGATTTTCAAAGCCTCAGTGATTTTGTCTTTGTCAATATGGACGCGGTATTTTATATCTTTGGGGATAACTTTTTCATAGTCGATAAAGTTGCCATTTGGAATCTTAGTCCAAAATGTGAATTTATCATTCTCAATGATGATATTTTTATCGTTGAAATAGATATTTGAATCCTCAGCGAAAAGCTTTTGCACTTCCATAATCGCCTTTTTAGGGAACATAAAGTTCATTTTATCCACGCTTTGGCTATCAAAGCTAATGACTTCAAGCCGTTTTGTGTCGGTGGCTACGAAATTAAACTTATATTCTTTAATGTCAATGAGCGCGTTGCGGTATTCTGTGCGCGGATTGTTGATTTCAATCACAGGCATAAGCCTTTTTAGCGAATCAATTAGGTTTTTTGAATCAATATTTAGCTTAGAATTTTGATAATTTTCTGGGGATTCGGGGAAATTATCGCCAATAAAGATGGGCAATTTTATAACAGATTTGCCTTGCTTAATCTCTAACTTCTCGCCTTTATCGCCGTAATCTTTCTTTTCTAGCGTGATATTTTCATCTTTTAGGCTTTTTAGTGAATCTAGCAATTTTTTGCCATTTACAGCTAGATTATCATCGCCATCTGCGCTCTCACACTCAATCTTAGCTACGATTCCTATCTCATAATCTGTCGCCCTTAGGCTAAGCTCACCATTTTGCACTTGCAATAGCACACAAGCCGTGATTTGACTAGCATCGCGCTTTTCTATGAATGGCTGAATACTGCTGACTACGGATTCAATGGTGCTTTTGTTTATTGTGATTTTCATTTTTTACTCCTTTTAGCTAGAATTTCCCCAAATTAAAATAAATTTTTAGTATTCTTAGTAGAGATGTGAATTATGTGAAAAATCCCATTTTAAGCCCATCTCATAAGAAATATTTTGTTTTTAAAGTTTGGGAAAAATTATGATGATATTGAGGCATAATTTTGCTTTTTTATTTTTTAATTTCCTTAACTTTTGACTCAATTTCTGCAATTTTTTGTCGCAAATCCATATTTTTTGCGTTGTTTGTGTCTTTTACCTCATCTTGAATCTTTTTAATCGCCTTGCTTATGGTGCTGTGGTCTTTCATATCTAAGATTTTGGCGAGTTCAGCCATAGAGTTTGATGAAACATTGCGCCCTAGGTAGATTACGACTTTTCGCGCTAAGCTTATGTCCTTTGTGCGCTTTTTGCTTTTAATCTCACTTGGCTTTAGATTCATCACTTTTGCGGTGGTTTCGATAATGTCATCAAGCGTAACTTTGGGATTATTATTGCGTTTTATGTCGCCTACGACATTTTTTACCAAATCAAGCGTAAGCTCTTGGCTCATAATAGTCGCAAATGAGTTAATGGTAGTTAGGATTCCCTCAATCATTCGCACATTACTGCCCGTATTTATGGCGATATGTTCTATCATCTCATCATCTAAATTGATAAAATTTAATTCGCATTTTTGTTTGATAATATCCTTTTTAAGCTCCACTTCAAGGGGATTTATGTGAGAGACTATGCCTGATCCAAAGCGGGATTTTAGTCGCTCCTCGATTCCGCTAAGCTCTTTTATGGGTTTATCGGAGGTTAGGACTATTTGGGATTTATTGTCCTTTAAAATATTAAATGTGTGGAAAAATTCCTCCTGCACCTTTGTCTTTCCGCTAAAGAATTGAATATCATCGATAAGTAAATAATCGCATTTGCGGTATTTCTCGCGGAATCGCTCCATAGATTTATTATTCAAATGCGTCATATAATCATTCAAAAATTCCTCGCTTGTGATTAAAATCACATTTTTATGCTCGACATTGAAGTTGCCTATGGCATTTAGCAAATGCGTTTTCCCTACGCCCGTATTTCCGCTGATAAAAAGCGGATTATATTTTATACCCTGTGATTTTGCCACG
The DNA here is from genome assembly GCA_050873665.1 of Helicobacteraceae bacterium. GTDB lineage: Bacteria > Campylobacterota > Campylobacteria > Campylobacterales > Helicobacteraceae > NHYM01. Next base: position 2,347 of record JBNMJF010000026.1, on the reverse strand, counting down.
ATTTGGGATAATTTAAAAGGATATTCGTTTGATTTGCTGACTTTAAATGTCTCAAAAGTGTAGCTTGGGTTTAGCACGGAGTTTTTAATCAAAATCTTAGTGTGAAAACCCGTATTTTCCTTTGTGGGCGCGTCATTATTTGTCTTTAAAATTAGCCGAATCTCTGGCTTAATATCCGTATGCGTCTCAAAAAGCGATGAAATTTTGCTAAGATAATTTGTCTTTATCCAATTTAGGATAAAAATATTATCCACTTCTAGGACTTTTAGGTTTGAATCGGACTTTTCCTCGTTGAATCTAATATTCTTAATATAGCGGTTAAAATCCCTAGAATTCAGCTTTTTTTCCAAATCTTTTAAAATAATATCCCAAATCATTGCGCTAACTCCCTAAGATTCGTGCTAAAATGTTATGTGAAAAACTATGTGAAATTATAGTGAATTTTATGTGAAAATATGTGAATTTTAATTTTTAAAGGGGCAAAAAGTGAATATTTTAGGCATTGACCCGGGGACAAAAAACTGCGGATATGCAATCATTAGCGGTGATAAAAATAAGATGAGTTTGCTTGAAGCAGGGCTTATTAAAATCAAAGAGAGCAGATTACAGCACCAAATGGCGGAGTTTAACGAGGGTTTTAATCTCATTTTGCAAAATCATAAAATTGATTCGGTGGCGATTGAGGACATTTTCTACGCTTATAATCCTAAGTCCGTTATCAAACTCGCGCAATTTCGGGGCGCGATTAGCTTTAAGATAATCCAAGAGCTAGGCAATTTCGCCGAATACACGCCCCTGCAAGTCAAAAAAACGCTCACAGGCAACGGCAAAGCGGACAAAACACAAGTGGCATTTATGGTAAAAAAGATTTTGGGGATTACAAAAGAGATAAAGCCACTAGATATAACAGACGCGATAGCTATAGCGATAACGCATTATTATAATGTGAGATATTTATAATTTTTGCGTTTTTTTAATTTGTATTTGGGTAGTCATTGCGTAGATTTGCTAAATTTCGGGGTTTCACAGACAACAAGTCTAGTCTCAACCCCAAAATTTAGCAAAAACTCCACAAGCACCACTGCAACTACTTCGATTGCGATTCGCCTTGCGAATCAATTACGAATTAGGCGCGAATCTGCAATATTTCGTCATTGCGAGGCGAATCGCAGATTCGCCAAAGCAATCTAAATAAAATCGAAACAAAACCTTTCGTCATACTGAGCGTAGCGAAGTATCCATTTTTGCGATTTTTGAATTATTTGTGATTCGCTCACTTTAAGCGAATCTACCCACAAATCAAAAGTTTTTGCTACTTTTGGCTTTTTCCAAAAGTAGAATCCTCTCTTATTCCCTAGACTCTAATTCACCAAACGAGGTTATTTAGATTCGCTAGATTTAGCCGAATCCTCCGCATTTTTTGCGTCCGAATCGCTTGATTCGCCAGATTTGCTAGTTTCGCCCAAATCTTTGGCACATTTATAAACCTCCGCGTTTATGGTGTATTCATACCCGCTCCACGAATCATTCCAGCTTTTTTCCGCCTTTAAAATGTGTAGCGTATCGCCACCCAATTTCGCCGACTTTGTCCGCAAATCCGCCTCCGCGCTTTGTTTAAATCCACTATCGCTCATAGCGCCCGAAGTATCAATGATTTGCCCCAATTCGTTGCCTAAAAACGAGCAATCGCTTGGCTTTTCGCCTACTATCACAATCCTTTGCGCCTCCAATGACAACTCACCAGCGCAACCAGCGAAAAACGCCACCAAAAATATCACATAAATTTTTCTCAAAAATTTTCACCTCATAGCAAAAAATAGCCACAATTTTAATACATTTTGCTTAAAAAGTGCGTATATTTTGCATAGATTCGCGTGAAATTTCGGCATTTGGCTTGACTTTGAGATTTAAGGGCGGTAAAATTAAGCAAAAATAGGGGGACAAAATGGGCAACACAAGCAAAAATCACAAAGCCAATCCAAAAAATCCACGAATCTTAAATGTCGCCCTTATCCAAATGTGTCCTAAGCCGTTTTTGCGCGATGAAAATCTCGCCCTTGCGCTAAAACTCGCCAAAGATTCGCTTAAAAAAGGCGTGAATCTAGTGGTTTTCCACGAGCTATTTGATAGTGGATATTGAGTTGCTCAGCGAGACAAAGATTTCGCGGTGGATTTTACAAAGCCACAAAAACACGCGACTTTCAAAGCACTAAGTGCGTTTGCAAAAGAAAACTCCGTGCATATCGTGGCGTGTGGCATAGAAAAATCGGGCAAAAAAATATTTGACACCGCCTATATCATCGCACCAAGCGGAAAGTGCGTAGGCAAACACCGCAAAATCTATCTG
>JBNMJF010000025.1:0-11922 GCA_050873665.1 Helicobacteraceae bacterium | reverse complement strand
GCCACAAAAATATGACTGCATAGTGCATTCGCATACTTTTGAGCATATTTATGAGCCAAATGAATTTTTAAGTGCTATTTATGATAGTTTATGCGAATCCGCGCAAACTTCTGGGGGGGGGGGGGGGAATCGCAAAATTCTAACAGCGCGTATTTAATCTTTTCACTCCCAAATATGCAAAAATGGTTAGAAAATAAATTCACAAATTGCCTAAACTACGAACATACGATATTGCTAAATGAAAGCGTGATTGAATTTTTGCTATGCAAAAATCACTTTAAAATCCTAAAAAAGCACTATTTTAAAGACCATAGCATATTTTTTGCGTGTGAAAAGATATGCAAGAATTTGAATGCAAAAAATAGTAGCAAATCGCGCGTGAATCTAACGCCACAATATAATCAAAATAAGGCTTTGATTGGCGAATTTTTGGACTTTTATAAGCGCAAAATCGCTTATTTAAATAATATTTTAGATTCGACAAATCAGCCCATTTATCTCTTTGGAGCGCATTTGTTTTCGCAATTTTTGCTTTATAATGGCTTAAAAAGCGATAAAATCATAAGCATTTTGGATAATAATACAAAAAAGCAAGGAAAGAGATTATATGGCACACGATTTTTGGTGGAAAGCCCACAGATTTTGCGCCACACAAATGCTTTGCTTATCCTAAATGCTGGTGCTTACAACGATGAAATCAAACAAGACATTTTGCAAAATATCAACGCAAATGTGGAGATTGTGGATTTTTGAGTGGATTTGTGCGATTTTGTGTGTAAAAAATGGCTATTTTGCGTAAGAATATACACGCGCGATTCGCTATCCTATCAAAGACTTTATTAAGCGCGTATTTGATATACAATAACATAACGCTATTTATGTCGTTTATGGTTTTTACGATATAATGGCGCGAAATTTTACTTTGCGGGAGGCGAACGATGACAAATGCGGTTGATATAAATTACAGCACTTACAGCGAAGCGCAATTATTTGCCGCTCTAAATGAGATTCAAAGTCAAAAGGCAAATTTGGATAATAGAGAGCGACAAATTAGGGAGATTTTGCATACTATACCAAATGATGAGACGGCGTTTGACTTAAAAAATGCCACTACACTTGACAAATACACAAGCCACGAACAGCTTGTAAAAGAGCTACAAGCAGAGATTGAATCGGAAAAATGAGAACCATAGCAATCAAAAATACTTACAAAAAGTGCCTAAAGCTCGTGCTAAAGCAAGGCTGGGATATTGATGCTATCGAATCGGTAGTGTCGCAACTGCTAAATGATGATATTTTAGACCCAAAATTGCGCGACCACGCGTTGTTAGGCGAATATAAAGACTTTAGAGAATGCCACATTTATGGCGACTTATAATCATTTATCAAAGAGATTATACAATGTAAGCCTTTATAAAATAGGACGCCACAAAGATTTATTTAGAAACTATTAAAAGCACCATAAACGCCAAACAAATCCACCGCGAATCTACCCCACCCATCGTCATTACTTGCGCGTAGCGAAGTATCCAAATCACGCGAATCTAAATTATAAGCGAATCAATGTCCCAAAAGCGAATCCAAAATAACTTACTTTGTAGATTAGAGTCTATAAGGTTAGAGAGACTCTACTTTTTGCAAAAGCAAAAAGTAGCAAAAACTTTAATATAGATTCGCACTTCGTGCGGTTTTTATTTTTTTGTGGATACTTCGCTACACTGCGTTCCGCTCAGTATGACGGAAACTAGCTTATAAAATCCTTTTGATTCCATAGCGGTTGTGGCGGATTTTTAGTTTGATTGCTCTAAGTGGCAAGATTAGCAAATCGCCTCTTTTGCGCCTTTGCCACGATTTTGACAAAGATAAAATAGCTCAAAGGCAAAGTTATAACCGCTTGGGCTTAGTTTGTGAAAATCGCAAGATTCGCCACCAAAAGATTTGGCACTAGATTCGCCAAATTTGCGCGATTTCAAAATCTCATTCGGTTTTTTACCAAAGATTTTTGCCACCACAAATGGCAGAGCGAAAAATCCAAGAAAATTTTTGACGCATTTTAGCAAATAAATCGCCACGCGATTTTCGTAATTTTTATCGCTATTTGCGCTTAATTTTTCAAACTCGCTTTGCAAAATGTCCGCAAATTGCGGCGTTTTTAGCGCGACTTCCCACCAAATCGCACTTAAGATTCGCCCCTTTTCATTCATAATCCACGCATTGCGCCACGGCTTGTAATGCCCCGCAAAGTGCCACACCACAGGATTTTTTAGCGCAAGATTCATCGCGCCACGCGTAAAATCAAACTTATATCGCAACGATTCGCCCTTGCAAGGCGCACAAATATATGCGCGGACAAGCACATTAAACGCAAAGGGCAATTTTAGTCGCGCAAAATCCGCAATGACGACATTTAGCGCATCTTGGTCGTGTGCGCTCAAATGATAATGCGCCATAACCTCAAAGCACCGCTCTGTAATGCGATTTTGCTCCCACGCGCGGAGATTTAGCAACAAAAAGCCAGAGTTAAAATAAGTTCCACTGAAATAAATATCCTTTAGATTCGCACTTTTGGGGCGCAATTTTACGCTATTATGCGCGTAATCACTCACCACACCCACGCATTTTTTGCCCATATCAAGCGCAAATAATTCCCTCAAATCGCCCACCACAAGCATATCAATGTCTAAATACAAGCACACGGCGCAATTTTGTGGCACAAATCGCGGGATAAAAAAGCGAAAATACGCCAAATAATTGCCATTAAGGCGCGGAAGTCCGCTAAATATCGCATCATCGCAAATGTGAATTTTAATCTCGCAAGGATAAATTTCGCTTAAATTTTTTGCGAGTTTAGCGAATCGCACCCGCGAATCATCGCTTAAAAAATCGCTAATTATGTGAAAAATGTAGCCCTCGCGCTTCCCATCATCGCTTAGCGAATCATAATCGCGCTTTGGGTAAGAATCTAAATGCGTGGAGTGTGAATCGCTCGAATCAAAATCGCATAAATCCAAATCACGCTTTTGCGAATCGCAATTCCCCCCCCCAGAAGTGCTTACGGCACTAAAAAAATCGCTAAATCGCTTAGAAATATCGGTGCTGTGGATAATGCTAGTCATAAGCGTGGCGGTGTATCGCGCGTAAGGCTCATTAGCGCAAAAGCAAATATGAAACATTGGCGTCCTTTAAAGCGTGATTTTTGACATTTGGCGTCTTTGGCGAATCATCTTTGGCGAATCTCACAGCACTTTTGGGAGCGTGATTCCGCGCTGTTTTTGGTATTTGCCATTTTTATCTTTGTAGCTCACCGCGCATTCATCATCGCCACTGATGAAAAGCACTTGCGCTATGCCCTCATTTGAGTAGATTTTGGCGGGAAGTGGCGTTGTGTTGCTTATTTCGATAGTGATATGCCCTTCAAACTCAGGCTCAAAAGGCGTTACATTTACGATAATCCCGCACCTTGCGTAAGTGCTTTTCCCCAAGCAAATCGCCAAAACATCACGCGGAATCTTAAAATACTCTATCGTCCGCGCAAGTGCGAAAGAATTAGGCGGCACGATGCAAATCTCGCCCTTATGCTCGACTACATTGCACGAATCAAAATTTTTAGGGTCGACAATCGTAGAATTGACATTAGTAAAAATTTTATACTCATCAGCCACGCGAATATCGTATCCATAGCTACTCACACCATAAGAAATCACGCCCTTACGCAGACTTGTCGCTTCAAAAGGGCTTATCATTTCGTGCTTAAGCGACATTTCTTCAATCCATTTATCAGATTTTAATCCCATTTTAATAACCTTTTAAATTTTTTGTGTTATTATACAAAATTTTTAAATCTTAACGCAAAGGGGATTTTATGAATATTCAAGAAATTAAGAAACTTTTGGAAATGTTTGACGCTTCCGAATCCGTAAAGCTAAAGCTCACAAATGACGGCTTTGAGATTTCGCTAGAAAAAACAGCAGCGAAAGCTCCAAAAGTCGTGGCGAATCCAGTGGCGAATCCTGCGATTTCACAACCTGCGATTCAAGTCGAATCCGCTCCAAGTGGCGAATCTACCCCCGCCAAAAGCGAATCTACGCCCACCACTGCGCCCAAATCCACCGCCAATACTGAGAAAATCACTTCGCCAATGGTGGGGACTTTTTATCGTGCGCCATCGCCTGATTCTGCGCCGTATGTGAATGTCGGCGACAAAGTCAAAAAAGGGCAGACAATCGCCATAATCGAAGCGATGAAAATTATGAATGAGATTGAAGCGGAGTTTGATTGCAAAATCGTTGAGATTGTCCCAAATGACGCGCAAAGCGTGGAATTTGACGCGGTTTTATTTGTCGTTGAAAAATTGTGATTTGTGGGGCGATTCAAAATGAAAGAAATCAAACGAATCCTAGTTGCCAATCGCGGTGAAATCGCACTCCGCGCGATTCGCACGATACAGGATATGGGCAAAGAAGCGGTTGTGATTTACTCCACAGCGGATAAAGATGTGCATTATTTAGATGTCGCTGATGTCAAAGTCTGCATAGGCGGGGCAAAATCAAGCGAGAGCTATTTAAATATTCCAGCGATTATGACGGTGGTGGAGCTTTTTAAGATTGATGCGATTTTCCCGGGCTATGGCTTTTTAAGCGAAAATCAAAACTTCGTAGAGATTTGCGAAAATCACAATATTACTTTTATCGGTCCTAGCCAAGCGGTGATGGCGTTAATGAGCGATAAAAGCAAAGCAAAAGATGTGATGAGAGAAGCGGGAATCCCTGTGATTGAGGGTAGTAACGGCGCGATTAAGGATTACAAAGACGCACAAAAAATCGCCAAAAAAATTGGCTATCCTGTCATAATAAAAGCCGCCGCAGGTGGTGGCGGACGCGGAATGCGGATAGTGGAGAGTGAAGAGAGCCTAAAAAACGCCATTTTAGCCGCCGAATCCGAAGCCGTGAGTGCCTTTGGCGATGGCTCGATTTATATGGAAAAATTTATCAAAAATCCAAAGCACATTGAAGTGCAGGTTTTGGCGGATAAAAAGGGCAATGTGATTCATATCGGCGAGAGAGATTGCTCCGCGCAAAGGCGACAACAAAAGCTAATCGAAGAATCCCCAGCAGTCGTGCTAAGCGATGAAGTCCGCGCGAATCTGCTTGAGACTGCCGTCCGTGCGGCAAAATATATCAAATACGAGGGCGCGGGGACTTTTGAATTTTTGCTTGATAACAACAAAAAAGATTTTTATTTTATGGAGATGAATACGCGCCTCCAAGTCGAACACACCGTTAGCGAAATGGTGAGTAGCCTTGATTTAATCGAGCTAATGATAGATGTCGCGGAGGGCAAAAGCCTCCCCAAACAAAGTGAGATTAAGCTAAAAGGGCATTCGATTGAGTGCCGAATCACAGCCGAAGACCCTGAGAAATTCTACCCTTGCCCGGGTAAAATCACAGAGTGGATTGCGCCCGGCGGTGGCAATGTGAGGCTTGATACTCACGCATACAACGGCTATGTCGTGCCTATGTTTTATGATTCGATGATTGGTAAGCTCGTAGTTTGGGCGGAAACGCGGGAAAAAGCTATCGTGCGAATGAAACGCGCACTAAAAGAATTTAAAATCGGCGGAATCAAAACTACGATTCCATTTCACATAAAAATGATGGATAATGAGGACTTTAAAAAGTCGTTAATTCACACTAAATATTTGGAACAAAAAATGCTTTAAACTGCCTTAAATATTACATTTAAGGCGTTTAAAATGAAAATAGATAGCGAAAATTTTAATGGACGCATAAGTGAGCGTCAAAGCAAAAGTTTAGATTCGCTAGAGCAGATTTTGCGCGATTCGCGCAGTGATGCCACAAAGATGCGCAATGCAAATGAGTGGCATATCACAAATAACGGCTACTCCGCGCTTCCACAAAAAGAGCTAAATAATCAAATCGGCATTTTGCAAATCGCCCAGCGAACGCTCTCAAATATCCTAAGCAACAGCCATATCACGCTAGATGAAGTTTATAGAGAGATAAACAATGCGCAGTTTTTGGGTAGTAAGATTTTTAGCGATTCGATGATTTTAAGTAGCGTGAGTGGCGAGGTGCTGTTTGATTCAAATCGTATTCAAAATATTTTGCCAAGCGATGAGAGGGATTTATACATTTTCAAAAAGGCACTTAAAAATGAAGTGGATTTCATCACAAACTCTTTGCAATCCCTGCAAAATGCCAATATGAGCGCAAATGCGCCCACAATGCAGGGCGAAAATGTGAGGGATTATCTTACAAGCAACGCAATGCTTTTTTCCAAAGCCCACAACACCGCAGGGCTAATCTCTAAGATTGACGCATTGCTTGTGTGAATGGCTTTGAATCTTTTGGGCGAATCTAAGTGCGAATTTAGGGCGAATCGAGTGTCGAATCCGCCACGAATCCACCGCGAATCTAGCCTAATGCAAGGGTTTTGAGCGATGATTCCATATTCCACGCAATGTATTGATGATGATGACATTCGCGCCGTTGTGAGCGCACTTAAAAGCGATTTTATCACGCAAGGTAGCAAAGTCGATGAGTTTGAGCGCAAAATCGCGGACTTTGTGGGCGCAAAATACGCTGTGTCATTTAACTCCGCTACTTCCGCACTAAGCGTAGCCTACAAAATCATCAAATGCGATTTGGCAAATCGTGGTGAGATTCACGCTAAAAACGGCGCAATTCGTGGCGATTTACGCGATTTTCAAAGCGCAATCGAATTTCTCACAACCCCGCTGACATTTTGCGCTACGGCAAATATGATGATAGAAAACGGCATTGCGCCACGCTTTTGCGATATTGACGCGCTAGGCAATATCGATATAAATAAATTGCGCCTTTCGCCAAATACTCGCGCGATTGTGAGTGTGGATTACGCGGGTAATAGTGTGGAGGCTGAAAAAATTGCGCAAATTTGCAAAGAAAATAATTTATATTTTATTAGCGATAGTTCGCATTCCTTTGGTGGTGCGCTAAATGGGCGCAAAATCGGCACATTTGCGGATATGAGCATTTTTAGTTTTCACGCGGTGAAGCCCATTACCACCATTGAAGGCGGTGCGATTACCACAAATAACGAGCAATTTTATCAAATGGCAAAGTTGCTCCGCTCTCATTGCATTATCAAAACGGAGCTTTGGGATAGTGAGATTGTCTCTCCGCTCGTCATTGCGAGGGAGCAAAGCAACCGAAGCAATCCACAAATCAAAAATGGATTGCCACGATTCGGCGTTGCCGAATCTCGCAATGACGAATATTTCATCGGACACAATTTTCGCCTAAGTGATGTCGCCGCAAGTCTAGGCATTTCACAGCTAAATAAAATCGAATCTTTCCTTGATTCACGCGCCAAAATCGCGCGAATCTATGATAGCGCATTTAAGGGCGAATCCAAATTTCGCACCCTAAAAATCCCACAAAATATTAAGCCGACTTATCATTTATATCCTATTTTGCTTGATTCCGCGCTTTTTAAGCATAAAAAAGCCATATTTCGCGCACTTTTAGAGGCGAATCTCGGCGTCCAAGTGCATTACAAGCCACTTTATAAGTTTGCACCTTATAAAAACCACGCGCCTTTGCCAAATGTCGAGGATTTTTACAATGCTGAGATTTCAATTCCCTGTCATCAAAAAATGAGCGAAAATGACGCGGATTTCGTTATATCCACGCTACAAAATGTGCTAAAAAAGTTTTAAGATTTGCGCAAATCCAAAAAATGCGAATCTAAAATGTAAATCCAAAATGCTAAAATTGCGCTTTTGATTTTTTGATTCAAGGATAGCAGATGAAATCAAGCGAAAAGATTTTTTGGCTAAATGTCATATTTTTAGTCGCGCTCACGCTAAATCTCCGCGCCCCTATCACTTCGCTAGGACCAATCATTGAGCCTATCAAAAACGCTTACAACATAAACTCCGCGTTAGGTGGGCTTTTGACTTCGCTGCCGCTGATTGCATTTGGCAGTGTGAGCTTTTTGGTGGCGTATTTTTCACCGATTCGCGCGATAGTCGTGGGGATTGTGCTTATCATTGTGGGCGAAATCTATCGTAGCTTTGGCGGGAGCGCAGGGCTTTTTGTAGGAATGGCGTTGCTAGGCAGTGGCATAGCGATTGCCAATGTATTGCTACCTAGCTTCATCAAAGAAAAGTTCCCACACAAAATCGCCTTTATGATGGGCATTTATAGCCTAATGCTAAATCTATCAGGCATTTTTGGAATCTTTCTCGCATTGCCACTTTTGGCAATTTTGGGTTTAAAATACTCACTGCTTATTTGGCTACCTTTTGCGCTACTAGCCTTTGTCGTGTATATCCCGCAAATGCGAAACGGCAGATTGCTACGCATAGCAAAAAGGCAAAAAAGCAAAATCAATGTCTTTACCCAAATAAGTGCGTGGAAAATCACCGCATTTATGGGGACGCAAAGTTTCATAGCGTATGCAATGTTTGCGTGGTTAGCACTAATCGCAAGTGAGATGGGCTACGGAAGCGCATTTGGCGCAAATATCTTGCTTTTGGCGCAAGTCATAGCTATTCCTGTGGGATTTGTAGCACCTGTGATTTTAGGCAGGATTCAAAAAGCCTACCGCGCAGTGTATATGGCGTGTTTGTGTGGGTTGTATGTGGTGGGATTTTCTTGTTTGTTATGGTGGCACTCAAAATTTGGCATAATTTTTGGGGCGACTTGCATAGGAATCTCTATGGGTGGCGTGTTTGCAATCGCTTTGCTTTTTATCTCTACCAAAAGCGCGACTGCGCTAATCGCTGGGAAACTCTCATCAATGGCGCAAGGCTTTGGCTACCTCATCGCTAGCACTTCGCCCTTTATCATAGGGCTTTTGCACGATTATTTTGAGAGCTTCACACAAGCACTATATTTGCTATTATTTATGGGCGCGTTAGTAAGTGTCTTAGGATTCATCACATACAAGGCAAAAGTGATAGGATAAGGCTTTTAGATTCGCGCCAATCAAACTTATGCTATAATCGCATTTATCTTAAAATGCAAGGAGAAGCTATGAGACATTTTATCGCTACTATCGCTATTTTGAGCGCGATTTTTGCCACAAGTGCCGTTGCTAAGCCACCAAAGACACCGCACGAGCCACGATTCGCGCAACCTGCGCCCACACAAACCGAATTGCCACGCATTAAGGGCATTGCGCCTGAGATTTTTGCAAATGCTAGTGAGGAGGCGCAAAAAATAGAGCGCATTTACAATGAGCTACGAAAATAGCGCGAATCTATCACGCGAATCTAATGCACTTTAGATGATGAATCCTAGCAATCTCCTAGCGTGGCTGAATTTCTTTGTCTCTGATGTGCGAGATGGTTTAGCTCCGTTTTTGGGCGTATTTTTGCTCCAAAATGGCTTTGGCGAGGCGCAAATAGGGCTTATCGCCACCATTTCTAGCATTATTGCGCTTACTCTTGGCGTGCCTTGCGGGATTTGGGTGGATAAAACCACGCGCAAAAAGGAGTTTATTGCGCTTTTCATCGCTCTTATTATGCTTTTTTGTTCGCTCAACTACTTTTTTCCGTCCTTTATTTTCACGCTTCTAGCGCAGGGTTTGGTTGCCATTAGTGGCGTGTTTTTAGCTCCCGCCTTTGCCGCGCTCACGCTTGGGATTATTGGCGCAAAAAACTATCCTCTGCAATGCGCTAGGAATGAAGCCTATAAACACGCGGGGACACTATTTGGCGCAACTCTTAGCTTTGTGTTTGCGCTATACTTTGGCATTGTGAGCGTATTTGTCATCACGGCGGTGCTAGGAGCGATTTCGCTAATGATTTTAGCCCTAATTAGGCGCGAATCTATCGATGACTTTACCGCGCGAGGCGAGATTGTGGGCGTTTCGCACAGCAACGCCACGCAAAGTATATGGGCGTTATTTGCCGATAGGCGCGTGGTTTTCTTAAGTGTGATAATGTTTTGCTTTCACCTAAGCAACGCCGCAATGCTCCCACTGCTAAGCCAAAGGGCGCAAAAGCTAGGCATCGACTCAAGCGGGGCATTCGCGGCAGCCACGATAATCATCGCTCAAGGCACTATGATAATAGCTTCGCTTGTGTGTTTGCGCTTGTTAGGTGTGGAAAAATCACGCGATTTGGGCGAATCTAGTGCGGATTTTCAAAAAGATTCGCAAATAAATTTGGCGAATCAAAAGCGCGATTCAAAGACAGATTCGCGCGATTTAGGCGCAAAAAGTGCGTTTAATCTCTATTTTTGGCTATTTTTTGCGTGTTTTTTCGCACTCATCATTCGTGGAGGCATTGCAGCAAATTTCGCAGGAATTAGCGGAATGGTTTTTACGCAGATTTTAGATGGCGTAGGCGCGGGGGTTAGTGGCGTAATCGTCCCTATCATCGTGGCGTTTATGCTTCGTGGGAGCGGACATATCAACGCAGGACTTGCGCTAGTGCTTACCTGCGGGGGACTTGGCGCGGCACTAAGCAATGGTGTAGGCGGATATTTCGCGCAAGTTTATGGCTACCTATATGCGTATCTTTTCTTAGGCGCAGTGGCGGGATTTGGGCTAATCCTTTGGCTTATCGGCGCAAAAATCTTAGTGCGGGAAACCTAAAAATTTTTATAAATCGCCGTGTGAAATTTGGGGCTTAGGCTGTGTAATAAAGTCTTAATTTTGTTTGATTCGCGCAAATAAAGGTTGCGATTGGTGGTGTCAAGCGAATCGTGGAAATCTTGCAATAAATCCAAAATCCCAAAGTCTTCAATTAACGCCAAATCCTGCCGTTTGGATAAAATCTTTGTCGCGCCGATTTGCTCAAACGCCCTATCAAGCACAAAAAACGGCACATTATAAGTTATATCACATTTGCCAAAAAGCGTGGAAAGATTCGTGGGATTCGCCGAATCATTCGTGTGATTCGTAGCAAGATTCGTAGGATTCGCGCTAAGATTCGCCAAATCGCCCGTAAGATTCGACTGATTTGCCACTTCATTCGCCAAATCAAACGCAATATCCGCAAAATTTTGGATTTTATGCTTGTAAAAAAGGCGCAGTGAAAAGTCATTTCGTGGCGCAATATCGCCGTAATCAAAGGCGATAAACATAAATTTTTCGCCTTTAATATTTTCGCAAAATTCATCATAGCTTAGCGGAATTTCGCCTTTTGTAATATTAAATTTCTTACAAATTTCTAATATTTTTTTATCATCGCAAATCTTAAAAATTAGGCGATTATTTTCCACAAATGCCATTTTGTCATTATCGATTATTTCGCAAGGTAGCGCGTCAAAAAACTCATTTGCGATAAAAATATTATGGCGATTACATAAAAGATTCGCACTTTTTAATGCGGTAAGATTCTTGTAAAATTTTATATTTTTGGATTGCTTCGATTCTGGCGTTGCCAAATCTTGCAATGACGAAGTGGCGGATTGCTTTATTATCGCCGAATCTTGCAATGAGGGCGCGGACGCATTTGATTCCACTGCGATAAAATCGCAATTTTCCACCACACCCACACCTAGCGTCCCCAAAAATACGCGAATATCCTGCAATAAATTCGCATTATTCGCACCCAAATCAATGATATTTAGCGGTAGGCTAACAACGCCTGATTCAAGGCTTTGTAAGATATATTTTGCGATTGCGCCACCAAAAAATTTACTCGCACTAACCGCCGTGTAAAAATCACGCCCAAGTGGCACACTCGCGTAATAAGCGCGAATCCACGCGCCAAAATACTCGCTAAATCGCAAAACGGCTATATCGCCTTTAGCGTGGCTCTTAAACGCGCAAATCCCGCGTGTATTTCGTCCTTTGTGATTAAAAGTGGTGGCAAAAATCGCAATGTTGCGTTGCCAGAGCGAAGCACCAAAAGGCGATTTTCCCTTGCTTTGGCTATGATTCGCATAAGCGTTTCATCATCTT
>JBNMJF010000024.1:0-12062 GCA_050873665.1 Helicobacteraceae bacterium | reverse complement strand
TTTGGAATACTTCGCTACGCTCAGACGAGTGGGTTTGTTTTTTTATTTTGTTTGGATTGCCACGAATTTGCTAACGCAAATTCTCGCAATGACGGAATATTATAGATTCGCATTTGATTCGTAGCCGATTCGCAACGCGAATCGCAATCGAAGTAATGGCGGTGTGGCTTTGCGCCGTTTTTACGCGAAACAAGCAAGATAAGACTAATTGTCTATCGAGCGCAGTTTTGTGTAAAAACGGCGCAAATTGCATACCAAAGACACAAATTGTAGAACCGCAATGCACCAAAATCACATTCCTATATGCTCCATAAACTCCGCCCTACTTCGCGCATCTCTCTTAAAAGTCCCACGCAGTGAGCTAGTAACGATTCGCGCATTTTTTTTGCCCTGCATCGCCATACAAAGATGAGTCGCCTCAATCACAACCATCACGCCTTTGGGCTTTAGCGCAGTCCAAATGCTCTCCGTGATTTGCTCATTTAGCCGCTCTTGGATTTGCAATCGTTTCGCAAAAATATCCACCAATTCAACCAAATGTGAGATACCCACCAATTTCGCATTTGGCAAATAACCGATATTTACCTTGCCAAAAAATGGCAATATATGATGCTCACACATTGAGTAAAATTCTATATCTTTTAGGATTACCATTTCATCGTAATTCTCACTATATTTCGTTGCATTTAGCAACTCCAGCGGGTTTTTCTTATATCCGCTGTATAGATTTTCCCACGAATCTATAACGCGATTTGGCGTTTTTAGCAAACCTTCGCGCGATGAATCTTCGCCGATTTTGCTAAAAAAGTCATCAAAAAAATCTTGTATTTTTTTATCCATTTTTTGCCTTTAAAAATTTTGTCATTTCATAAAATCAACTATAAAATTTTGCCCTTAAAAAGCCCACAAAAATTCGCTTTTTTTAAATCATCGCATTTGCCCTGATAGTGCCTTTATGCGATTTTTTATGCTTGGGTGAGTGCTAAAACTCTCTTTAAAGTCAAAGATATACGCCGCCCTTCGCGTGGGATTGCTGTCGCTATAATCACTACTAGCATAATCCCCGCTAATCTTTTGCAGTGCGCGAATCATCGGCGCATTATCATTCATAATATACGCAGCCCCGCTATCTGCCATATACTCGCGACTACGGCTCAAATACATTTGCAAAAATATCGTAAAAAAGGGCAAAATCACTTGCAAGATTAGCAGAATGATTCGCGCCGCATTTGCCCCGCTGTTGCGATTATCACGCCCAAACATAAAAATCGCGTAGTTCGCCACAAGTAGCATAATATTACTCAAAATCCCCACGCAAAGCGTTAGCCGAATGTCGCCGTGCCGAATGTGGCTTAGCTCGTGCGCCATCACCGCCTTTAGCTCATCGCGGTTTAGCTTCTCAATTAGCGCAGTGGTTAGGGCAATGAGCGAATTATTTTCATTCCACCCACTCGCAAAGGCGTTCATATACGGCGCATTCATCACATACAGCTCGGGGCGAAATGGCGTTTGCGATTCGCGTAAAAGCTCATCTAAAATATCGCACAAATCCCGCTCTTTACGGCTCAAAACGACATTTGGATTTAGCAATTTATATTCATTGCCACTAAGTATAATTTTCTTAAAATTTGAAATCATCACAAAAATCGCCCCAAGCGCGATAGCCACCATAACAAGCGTAACTATGGGCGTTTGCTGAAAAGTAATAAGCGAAATTAGCCCACCACTAAGCGAATCGGCGTTAAGGCGCACAATATCCACAAGCAACCCGATTATAAGAAAAATCGCCACATAAGTCGCTAGGACGGCATTTGTCTTGCGCCGATTTTGCGCGATGATTGCGCTAAAAGCTGATTTATTCATAATGCGCCTCCGTTTTGGTAAATTTTGCTTAAAAATTGCGCGATTCGCGAATCTAGCGGAAAGATTATAGCAAATAATTGTAAATATTTTATTGATTTGATTTGTGATTCGCTAAAAAGTAGCAAAAACTTTAATAAGGATTTTTGATTTGATTTTGTCATTAGATTCGTGCAAAGCACGAATCGCAACGGAAGGATTGCGGTATGGCTTTCGTAGTTTTTGGCGAATCGACACAAGGATAGCGGACTTGGTGTCCGTGCCTTGTGGCGATTCACCAAATCTGCGGAATGCTTATCTAAAGGCGAATTGAAAGACACAAACGCGCTTTTTATTCGTGGCGCAAGGCATCTATCGGGTTTAATTTTGATGCGCGTCTTGCGGGTAAATACCCAAACAGCACTCCCAAAAAGCCTGAAAATACAAACGCCACAATCGCGATTCCTATGCCAAATACGAATGGTATCTCCATTACCACACATAAAATGAACGATATCACAAATGCCAAAACAATGCCAATTACCCCGCCTATCGAGCTTATCACAATAGATTCGATTAAAAATTGCAATAACACTTCGCTCTCTAACGCGCCGATTGCAAGGCGTGTGCCGATTTCTTTGGTGCGCTCGGTAACTGAAACTAGCATAATATTCATAATGCCAATGCCCCCCACGATGAGACTTACCCCCGCAATAGAGCTTATAAATAGCGTAAGCATCGACATTGTCTCATTCATCTTTTCCTCAAACTGCTTTGTGTCGCGAATCTCAAAGTTATCCACCTTGCCACTTTTATCAATGCCTCGAATCTCACGCAAAAGGCTCTTAATCTCATTTGTTTTTTGCTTTGAATCCACGCCATCTTTTAGCGAAATTAGCACCTGCTTGATATTATTGATAGAGCCTTTTTCTTTGCCCAAAGTCCGCAGATAGGATTTTAGGGGAAAAAGCACGATTTCATCTTGGTCGCCCATTCCACTCTGCCCTTTTTCCTTTAATGTGCCTACCACTTCGCAAATTAGGCTTCCGTGCTTATTACCGATTTTGAGTTTTTCGCCTAGCGGATTCATATTATTAAAAAGCTCTTTTTTTACGCTAGAGCCGATGATGCAGACATTTGTGCCACTTTTATACTCCGTGTCTAAAAATTCGCGCCCATTTTCAATCTCCCAATTTGCCGCAATAAAATACTCGCTCTCCACGCCCAAAGTCTCGCTCTCACGCGAACTTTGCATATACTGCACAAGTGAAGTCCCCTGCCCTACGGCACTTACTGCGTTAATGCCATAGATTCGATTGCGAATCATTTCTACTTCTTGTTCATTAAAATATCGCCTCAAACTCTGCCCTGCCGTATCAAGCCCACGCGCTGGCATAAGCATAAGCAAATTATTCCCAAGACTTGCGATATTTTGCTTCACTTGCACACTCATTCCATTACCTAGCGTAATCATCACAATCACGCTACTTACGCCAATTATTATGCCTAGCATCGTCAAAAACGCCCTTAAAGCATTACGGTGAATCTGCCGAAACGCCAACGCAAACGCATTTAAAATCATCGCATTCTCCTTTTAATTTTTTGTGCTATCGCCCACAACGGCACTATTTTCGCTTTTTTTATTATTGCGTCCTTTGGATTCATCGATATTGCCGTCCAAAAAATGCACTTCCCTACTCGCGAATGCTGCCATATCGCTTTCGTGCGTAACCATCAAAATAGTGATTCCCAAATCCTTATTTAGCCATTGCAAAATCTGCATAATCTCCACACTGCGCTTTGTGTCAAGGTTTCCTGTCGGCTCATCGGCAAGTAAAAATAATGGCTTACTCGCAATCGCCCTTGCAATCGCCACGCGCTGTTGCTGTCCGCCACTAAGTTTATTTGAAGTGTGATTTTCCCAGCCGTCTAATCCCACCATTTTTAGTGATTCAAGTGCGACTTTTTGTCGCTCTGCCTTTGGGACGCCACGATATAAAAGCGGCAATTCGACATTTTCTAGCGCAGTGGTGCGGGGGAGTAGATTAAATCCTTGAAATATGAATCCAATAAAATGTCGCCTGAATAACGCCCTTTCGTTGCGGTTTAGCTTTGAAACGCTCACATCTTCAAAGAGATATTCCCCGCTTGTGGCGGTATCAAGGCAACCCAAAATATTTGCCATTGTGCTTTTGCCACTACCGCTTGGTCCCATAAGCGCGACAAAATCGCCTTTGTCAATCTCTAAATTCACGCCCTTTAGCGCACGAAACGCGCTTATCCCCTCACCATAAGTTTTGGTGATATTTGTTAGTTTTATAAACATTTTTTGCTCCCATAATTTGGCGAATCGCGCCCCACTTCGTCATTGCGAGATTTGGGCAACGCCCGAATCGAAGCAATCCGCAAAATTAGATTGCTTTGGCGATTCTAACGAATCGCCTCGCAATGACGAGTAGGACGCCACAATCGCTACTTTTTGCCATCATCTGTTTGGATAATGACTTGCGAATCTGCGCTTAGATTGTTTGATAAAACCTGCGCACTCTTGCCATTTGTAATGCCTATGTCAATCTCTACTTGCTTTGGCTCACCATTTTCCAAAATCCACACACTGCCCTTATTTCCCACGCCAGAATACGAACGCCTATCGCGTTTTGGCGGTCCCATCATCGGCATTGCGCTACCATTGCTTTTTTTAGTCTCTGTTTTGCTTGGCGTAAAAAGCAATGCTTGATATGGCACAATTAGCGCATTTTTAACGGCTGCCGTTTTTATGGTGGCTGTCGCACTCATTCCGGGGCGGAGCAATAATTTTGAATTATCCACGAAAGTCGTAACTTCATAGCTTATGATATTTGAGCTAGTAGTCGAGCTTGATGAGCTACTGCTACTGCTTGTCGCACTTGAATCGGCGAAATTCACCTTTGCTACCTTTGCTATGAATTTCTCATTTGGATAAGCATCTACGCTAAATTCCACTTCATTATCGACTTTGACTCTGCCGACATCTGCCTCTAGGACGCTTGAGATTAGCTTCATTTTGGTTAAATCTTGGGCGATTGTGAAAAGTGTCGGCGTTGAGAAACTAGCAGCCACGGTTTGCCCGGGGTCGATTGAACGCGCCAAAATAATGCCATTTGTAGGGCTTGTGATGATAGAGTTTTTCACATCGATTTTCGCGCTTTTTAGCGAAGTCTCTAATTGGCGAATCGAAGCCTTTTTAATGTCAATATTTGCTAACGCACTTTTATACTCTAACTCAGCGGTTTTTAGCTGGAGCTGTGAGGGCGATTTCCCACCCGTGCTATCAAATAAATTCTTATAGTTTTCATAAGTCCATTTCTTATTCTCTAGCGTAACCTCCGCGCTTGTCAGCTCTGCCCTAGCACTTTGCAACTGCGCTTCAAAGTTATCCACGGATTGCTCTAATTTCTCAGGGTCGATTTTTGCCAAAATCTGCCCTTTTTTCACCTCATCATTCACATCTACAAGCACTTCATAAATCGTGCCTGAGATTTGGCTACCCACTTCAACGGTATCCGTTGGCTCTAAAGTCCCTGTCGCGCTTACATCTTGGCTAATGTCGCCAATTATTGGCTTTTGCGTAATATAGCGCGTCTCACTTTTGCTAAATGTGCTTAAAATCAATACCGCCACGATTGCCACCACCGCGACTAGCGCGATTATGACAATAAACTTTTTCCTATTACTTTTGTAGTTTGGTCTTATGGTTTTGTAAATGTTATTCATTGTTTTGTCCTTTTGTTGAATTTGATTGAGATTCGGCATTGCCGTCATTGCGAGATTTGGCTTTGCCAAATCGTGGCAATCTATTTGTTGATTCGTGGATTGCTTCGGCTTTTTCAAAGCCTCGCAATGACGATAAGGTGTTAGATTCGGGCGAATCGCTAGGATTCGCACTTGAATCTGCATTAGATTCGCCACTTGAATCACTAGGATTCGCACTCGAATCTGCGATTGTTATGTCGCTGTCGTTGCCACCAATGGAGCGATAGAGATAAATTATCGCGCTAATGGTGTTAAAATGCGAAGTATTGCTTGATTTCACCATTGCAAGATGATTGTTGATTGCAAGTAAATACTCCGCGCTATCAATTAGCCCAAGTTTGAAACTCTCACTTAGTAGCTCTAAAACTTCCTTATTTTGGGAGAGAATTTCAAAGCTCGTTTTTAGATTCGCCTTATTTGTCTCAAGCGAGTAAATGGCATTTTCAATCTCGCTAAACGCCGTATTTACGCCTTTTTGCAATGTATAATAAGCTTCTAAGCGCGTGTAATCGCTGATTTTGACATTTTCATAAATCTCAAAGCGCGAAAAGAGTGGCATTGCCAAACTTGCCACGATACTATACACAAACTCCGCAGGTTGCAAAAATGCCTTGCCAAGCGAACCGCTAAGATTTAGCGTGGGATACATATCCGCTTTGGCGGAGTTTAGATTATGCACGGCGGCATTTAGAGAGGCAATTTGCGCGGAAATATCGGGGCGTTTTAGAATGATATTCGCACTTGAGCTAAGATTCACATTAAAATTTGGCACTTCCGCGCTTGGCAGATTATCAAAATGTCCGCCATAAAATCCATCCTGCAAGTCATTATCATCGACTTTTGCCAAAACGCTTTCATCATTAAAGCCATAATTGCGATTGTTTATTAGCACACGAATTGCATTTTTCTGCGCCTCATATTCATTTAGTAGCGTATTTAGGCTTTGCTCTTCATTTTGCAAATCCATTTTTCGCTCCAAAAAGTCGCTAAAACTTACCAAACCGCCCTTATACATTGAATCCATAATATTAAGCATTTCGCGGTAATTCACAATGCGCTCTTTGGTAACGATGATATTTTTTTGCATATATTTGAGATTAAAATACGCTAGGGCAATGTCGCTAATTAGCGAGATTTGAAAGAATTTTAGATTGCTTTTTGCCGTTGATAAATTTTCATATTGCGCATCTGTCGCAGAAGCATATTTGCCAAAAATATCTAACTCCCAAGACGCCATAAGGCTCGTATTGATTGTCGAATCGCCGTTGTAGCTATAACTCGCACTCGCATCAATGCTAGGAATCTGCTTTGCAATCGCTAGTCGCACTTGAGATTCGGCGGATTTGATTCGCGTCTCATAGATGAAGATATCGCTATTTTGACTAAGCGCAGTGTGAATCAGACTTTTTAACTCGCTATCGCCAAAAACTTCATATAGCGAATCCGTCTTTTCCGCGCTTTGGCTATAAGCGTTTCTAAAATCCTCCATTTGAAAGTCGCCACGCAACGCTTCCTCTGTGTAAGTCGCGCTACACGCCACAAAAAATACACTAAATAAAATTGCTAAAATGATATTTTTCATAATTTATCCTTTTTTTAAATATTTACAAAGCGGAATTCTAATAAAATGTTTGTGAAATATTTGTGAAATTTGGAGCAAAATATGAAAGATTCGGCGAAAAATGTTAAAAAACTAAAAACAATTCCTATTTTATACTTGGTGATTCCTTGCTATAACGAAAGCGAGATTATAAAGCTAAGTATGGAAACCATTGGCGCAAAAATGCAAAATCTAATCGATTGTGGCGCGATTAGCAAAAAAAGCAAAATTATTTTTGTAAATGACGGAAGCAAGGATAATACGCTACATTTGCTAAAAAAGCATAAAACTAAGTTAATGCAAATTGTAAGCCTAAGCGCAAACAAAGGACACCAAAATGCGCTCCTTGCGGGGCTAAGCTATGCCAAAGATAAATGCGACTGCGTTATTAGCTTAGATTGTGATTTGCAAGATGATATAAATTTGCTTGATAGATTCGTGGAATCTTATGCGAGTGGCTATGAGGTGGTTTATGGCGTTCGCAACGACAGAAAAGAGGATAGCTTTTTTAAGCGATTCACCGCAACGGCGTTTTATCGGCTGATGAAAATTTTGGGCGTGGATATTGTGTATAATCACGCAGACTATCGATTGCTTTCAAACCGCGCACTAGGGCATTTGCTAGAATTTAGCGAGGTAAATTTATTTTTGCGTGGAATCGTGCCATTGCTTGGCTTTAAATCCACAAAGCTATATTACAAACGCTCCGCGCGTGTGGCAGGGCAATCCAAATATCCATTTTTCAAAATGCTTAGCTTTGCCATTGATGGAATCACCAGCTTTAGCATAAAACCACTGCGAATCCTAACGCTTATTGGCGCACTAATCTCGCTTTTTAGCTTTTGCGTGGGCGTGTGGGCACTAATCACAAAAGCGATGGGCGAGGCGGTAAGCGGCTGGACATCAATGGTAGTCTCAATGTATTTCTTAGGCGGGATTCAGCTTTTGGGGCTTGGAATCATCGGCGAATACATAGGCAAAATCTACCGCGAAACCAAACGCCGTCCGCTATACTTTGTGGAGGAAATAATCGAGTAAAATCTATGCTAAAATTGCGTTTTTTAATTTTAAACACAAAGGACAGATTCAATGAAAAATTTAGGCGAAATCTTTAGGTTGCCCAAATGGGCGAAAATATCTTTGGTGGCGTTAAGTGTGGTTGCGATTGCGCTTTTGGTGGCGACATTTGCATTGCAAAAATGGGCGGATAATCAAGTTGAATCCGCGCAAATTAGCTTTAGCAAAATCGATAGAGCAAAAAGCGCGGATTTAGAAAATGGCTATGCTTATGAAGCAAGGGTGCATTTTCAACGCTTAGATTTTTTACTACGCTCACGCACGATTTCGCATATTGATTTAGAAAAAATTGCGTGGGAGAGTAGTGTAGATTCAAGTGCGATTCAAAGCATAGAAACGCATAATCGCCGTTTATCTTTCACTACCACCCAAAATCTAACCCTAGATTCAGGTGCGAATCTAGGCACTATGAGCTATAAAATGGATTTTAGCCCGTTGCCTACGGCGATTATTTGGTATTATCTTTGGATAGTTTTTGCTGTCCTTTTTGCCTCTTTAATGCTATCTTTTGTCAAAACCCAAAGTGGCGCACTTATGGGGGGGGGGGGAACGCACCTTTGCGTCAAATCCTACGCTATCTCAGTCCCAAATCTCTCAAATCACCCTCTTTGCTTCGCTCTACCTACTATTTTTCACGCTAAATTTTATCTTTCCCACGCAAAGCGATGATTTAGGCGCGGGATTTGGCGGACTAGGCGCAGCCTACAAAAGCTATATGACTTGGAATGGGCGTCTAGGCGACCTTACAAGATTAGCCTTTGGCTCATATTTCGCGCATACGCCACTTTATCCATTTATAAACGCGCTTTTGGGCGTGGCGTTTATATATCTCTTTTTTATTTTAATCTTTGCGCGGTTGCCGTTTATGGGCGATTGCACTAGCGATTCGCGCGTGGATTCGCATTCACATAGCCACGATATATCCACCATTTGCTTTATTTTGATTTGCCTTTTTGCGTTTAAGGGCTTTGGCTCGGTGTTTTATTGGGCTGCTGGGAGTTTTAACTACCTTTGGGCTTGGGTGATTATAATGGCGTGGTGTGTGCCTTTTAGGCTATTTTGGGGCGAAATTTTGGCAAACGATTCGGGCAATTTAGGAGAATCAAAAGCAGATTCAAACGATTCAGGCACAAAATCGCATATTTTGCTAATTTTAGGACTAATCGCTGGGTGGGGAAGCGAATTTGGCATCGTGCTAATCGTTTTCCAAGTCGCATTGATTGCCTTTGCATTGCAAAAGCGCATAAAATTGCCATTGTGGTATTATATCGGCGTGGCGGGATTTATCGCAGGGTGGCTTATCTTATATCTATCGCCCGGACACGCCGCGCGTGGCAATATCGTAAATGCCCTAAATAACGACACAAGTTTTGTAACCATAGGCGAATTACTCGCAATGCCTGTGGCGGATATTTTCAAGCGATTCGCTGGGACTTTTAGCAAAGACCCGATGGGGCTAACTTGGATTGCTGTGGTGGGGCTTTTGGCGTTTTTACGATTTGGGCTAAATATGCGAAAACGCAACATTGCGATTGTAGGAATCGTGCTATTAGTCGCCTACGCCGTGCCGATTACAAAATTTATCTTTGTGATTTTGGTGGGAATATTATGTCTCTGGGGCGGATTCGCACTAAAACGCACAAATCCCCAAAGCGCGAATCGCACATATCTATTTGCGCTATTTGGGCTATTTGTGGCGTATTTTTTGGCAACCGCAGCCACGATTCAAGTAGGCGTCCCCGCAAGGGCAAAACTACCATATTTACTACTAGGAATGGCGCAGGTAATCATCGCGTGGCTGTTGCTAAAGCCGTATTTGGCGCGATTCGCCCAAATGATATGCGCTGGGCTATGCGCAATATGTGCGATTTACGCGCTATTTGTGGTGAGTGAAGGCATAACTATGCGCCTAAAATGGGAGCGAATGTTAGCCTCCATAGAAGCGCAAAGGGCGTTGGGAAGCGACACTGCCATAGTGGGTGCGGATACATTTCGCTCAAATTATCGTGGCTATGGCGATTGGGGCAATCCTAGCCAAAGCACAAACGAGTGGCCTAATACCACCTACGCAAAAGTTTTTGGCGTGGAAAAGTTTGTAGTTAGGGACAAATAGCGATTCGTGCGAATCGCCAAATCTAGCACGATTCACCCAAAAAAAACGCCCCTGAATCTAACACGATTCGCCAAAAAATATCCCTAATTAATGGAATCATTGTTGCTTATGAAACAAGCAAAATTCCGCATTTTTAAGGACGGCGCATTGTGAGAGTTGAGGCATTTAGTCGATTCGTGCAAATAAGCATTGAGGAGTATAATCCCGCGCTAGAGCGTGTTATAAGCTATGCAAAGAAGCATTTTCAGCAGATTTCGCATCTCTCTAGCTCGATTTTGATTTTAGATGATGGGGCGCGGTTTAAGAAGGATTATTTTATCACTTGGGTTTATCATCTATCCACGCAAGGGGCTTGTGATGAGATTGGCGCGGATTTAGACCCTATTTTAGAGATGAGCTATTTGCCCATTCGCATTAAGATTTTATCGACAAATGCCCTTGTGGAGTGCGTTCGTATATCTTTTCGCATTTTAGGGACGAATCGTGCGGTGCTGATTTTGGATAGACCAAATCACATTGCAAAGCGATATATTGGCGCGATTCTCTCCCACCTCGTGATTAGTAGCGATTTGAATCATATCTATTTAGATATGCAAAATAGCGCGTTTTGGAGTTCGATTATGGATATAATCGGTAGCAAAATTATCCACAATGTCCGAATCGAGTTTGATTACGACAGCTTTAAACCAAACTCCAAAAAATATCCATCATATCTCACCAAAGCAGAGCGCAATCTCAAAAACGCCTACCACATTTTGGGCTGCGATGAGCAAATGAGCTTTTTTGAGATTCGCAGCAAATATTTAGAGCAAATCAAGCAATACCACCCCGACAAAGTTTTTGGCAAAGATGAAAAAATCATTGAATCTTACAATATAAAATTTATCGAATTGAAAGAAGCGTTCGATATTGTAAAACGAAGTTTTGAAATTGCAAGTTAATGGGCGATTTTGAAATTATTATTTAAATTGCAAGGAGCATAAAATGGGATTATTTAGTAGTTCCGAAGAAAACGAGGACAACAAAAAAGCAACGCTTGTGCTAGGGCTAATCGCCCTAATGGTGATTATTTTGGGGATTGTTACATATCTATTTTTCTATAACCAGCAAGGCGTGGCGTATGAAAACGAAGCACCTATGGATTTCGCGCAACCTAATATTGCACCAGCACCTGCGGTAGATTCGGGCGATTCAAGTGCTATGGATTCGATTAGCGCAGATTCACAGCCCATTGCAGAGGCTACGCCAAGTGCGCCTGTGGTGGATTCAACGCCTGAGCCTATCGCGCAACCTGCGCCTACTCCAGCACCTGCGCCTGTGGCACAGCCCACACCAGCACCGCAACCTGTGGCGACAACCGCACCAAAGGCAAAATCCACTATCGCAAGTCTAAAATACACCATTAAGCCCAATAACGCAGATATTTATGAATGCGTAAATATGCGCAATGGGCGGTGGATTATGCCTAAAAAATGCGAAGAGGATATTTTAAACGCGGTGCAAAGGCTTATTGACGCAAATAATGAGCTAATCGCCATAGAAGTTAGCGGGATTGTCGATGGCAATCCGTATTCGGGTCCCAGCGCAGAGCTAAAGCAAGAGGGATTGGCGTCTTTTCGCGCTAGAGAGGGAATCATATCC
>JBNMJF010000023.1:0-12169 GCA_050873665.1 Helicobacteraceae bacterium | reverse complement strand
GGGTATAATGCCTACTTGTATTTAGTTTTTAGATACACAATTTCAATTCAAGGAGGCTTTTATGAAAGCAAAAAATACAAGAAGCGGTTTTAGTATGATTGAGCTGGTATTCGTTATTGTAATACTTGGCGTTTTAGCGGCGGTGGCTGTGCCTAGATTTGTAGCGACAAGGACAGATGCGCAGGTTGCGACAGCGAGAAGCGATA
Organism: Helicobacteraceae bacterium; assembly: GCA_050873665.1. Lineage (GTDB taxonomy): Bacteria > Campylobacterota > Campylobacteria > Campylobacterales > Helicobacteraceae > NHYM01. Next base: position 11,963 of record JBNMJF010000023.1, on the reverse strand, counting down.
TGGCAAGTGCTCAAAAAGCTATCGTTGCAAAAATCTTTGCGGATAATATCGACTCTACGCAATCCAAAGCTCCCGACCCAAATGCAAAGGCAGCAGGTGCAAATTATAATATGAATTGGGGCGATTGGATTATCGAAGTAGCGGGATTAGATGGCGGTAGATGGATACTTGGTGGCGGAACTGGAATCCAAGTTGGTTGGCTTACAATTAAGCCTAACGAAGGTAGAAGCGTTCAGCCTGTCGGTAATATCAAAAGTGCCAATACCGCAACTACAAGAGGTGGCTGTGGCGATGTGCTAGGTATCCAAAGTGGCTTTATGGTGTTCGCACCAAATAACCTTAATACTGGGATTCACGCATCAACTGACCCTTCTCACTTTTGCTACGCATTAAGGAAAAGCTATGAAAGCTCAGGCGGACCGGGCAACAAAGTCGTTCCACTAGCATCAACTGGAACGGTGGAATTTTAAAAATTTTACTTTGACTTAAGATTGGGTTTTAACTCGGGCTTAAGGACTTCAAAAGGGCGAATCGCTTTTTAGCGAAACGCCCTTTTTTTATTGCACAAATCTTACTCACCCCGTCATACTGAGTGAAACGCAGTGTAGCGAAGTATCCAAATCACACGAATCTAAATCATAAGCGAATCAATGACCCAAGAGTGAATCAAAATAACCTCGCTTTATAGATTAGAGTCTATGGGGATAGAGAGATTCTACTTTTTGCAAAAGCCAAACGAAGCAAAAACTTTTGATTATGGATAGATTCGCTTAAAGTAAGTGAATCGCCCTTGAATCCATAAGTCGCCAAAATGGATACTTCGGGCTAAGCCCTCAGTATGACGAGGTGGGGCGCAGATTTGCACTTCGTGCGGACTTTATTTTCGGGTTTTATGGATTGCTTCGGCGAATCTGCGATTCGCCTCGCAATGACGATTCGGTGCAGATTCGCTTAAAGTGAGCGAATCGCATTTGATTCACAATTCGCCAAAATGGATACTTCGCTACGCTCAGTATGACGAGGTGGGGCAGTGGATTCGCACTTCGTGCGGATTTATTTGTTTAGATTGCCACGAATCGCTACGCGTTTCTCGCAATGACAAGGCAAGACAAATTGTTTTGGCAAATCTATGATTCGCCAAAGCAATGAGACGGGGCGTGTATTTGCGCTTTGTGCGGATTTTTCTATTGTGTAGATTTGTGTGATTTGCCAAAATTCCCCGCAAAATCAACCCGCAATTTTATCTTTTTATGCTACAATTTCGCCTTTAAAATTTCAAAAATCAAAGGATAAAAAATGCCACTATTAGACAGCTTTAAGGTTAATCACACCATTATGCCAGCCCCTGCGGTGCGCCTAGCAAAGACTATGGAGACGCCAAAGGGCGATAAAATCGCCGTTTTTGACTTGCGCTTTTGCAAACCCAATGAGGAGATTTTAAGTGAGCGCGGGATTCACACGCTTGAGCATCTTTTTGCGGGATTTATGAGAGAGCATTTGAATGCGCCAAATGTCGAAATCATCGACATTTCGCCTATGGGCTGTCGCACGGGCTTTTATATGAGCACTATCGGCGCACCGAGTGAAGAGCGCGTGAAAGAGGCGTGGGAGGCGAGTATGCGCGATATTTTACGCACGGATTCAATCCCTGAGGCGAACAAATATCAATGTGGCACTTTTGCTATGCACTCGCTTAGTGAGGCGCAGAAAATCGCGCAATCCACGCTTGATAAGGGCGTTAAGATTATGAATACGCAGGAATTGCTTTTAAGCGATGATTTGCTAAAAGGGCAGAAATAACGCGCCCTTAGGCATTATAGGAGGCAAAATGACAGCGGAAATAAAAGTCAGCGGAATGCACTGCAATCACTGCGTAGAGAAAATCAAGCGATTCGTAGGCGAGATTAGCGGAGTTAGTGCGGTGAGCGTGGATTTAGAGCGAAAAATCGTAGCGGTGGATTTTGAAAGCCCAGCGACTTTGGAGGCAATCAAAGAGGCGATTTTAGATAGCGGATTTGAAGTAGAGTAGGGCGAATCTAAAAAAACTATGAATCCAAAAGCGCGAATCTTAAAACGGCGAATCCAAAGCAAAATGCGATGATTTTTAGATATCGCATTTTTGCTAAAAACGCAATTTTATAAAAATTTCACAATCTTAAAGCAAAATCTAAAGTTAAATAGATATAATTTGCGTTTTATTTTTTTGTGCCCATAGCTCAGCTGAATAGAGCAATAGGTTGCGGTCCTGTAGGTCGGGGGTTTGAATCCCTCTGGGCACACCACTTTTTAGCTTTCATTTATCAAAATCACACAAATTTTATTTTATGCGCGATTCGTGCTATAATTGCGTTTATTTTTTAACAAAAATTAAGGGAAATTTTTATGTTTTTGCTCCACTACATTCGCCACCCAAAAACCACAGGTGCGCTGTGCCAAAGCTCTAAAACGCTATCTAATGTCATTACACAAGGCGTAAATATTGAGTGTGCGAAAAATATCATTGAGATTGGCGCGGGTGGCGGGGCTTTTACGCAAGTAATTTTGCGTAAAAAGTCGCCGAATGCGAAGTTTTTCGCCGTAGAGATTAACCCAAATATCGCGCGTGAGCTAAAAGGCAAATTTCCCACGCTTGATATTGCGCTAGGCTCGGCAAAAGATTTAAGTGCGATGATGAAAGAGCGCGATATGGCAAGTGCTGATGTGATTATAAGCGGGATTCCGTGGTCGTTTTTGAGTGTGAGAGAGCAAAGCATTATGCTAAAAAGCGTTTATGATGCGCTTGGTGTGGGCGGATATTTTAATACATTTGCCTATCATTCGCCACTGCCGAGTGCGAAAGTCTTTAAGCGCAAACTTTACAAGCGATTTGGCGAAGTGCGCACTTCAAAAAGCGTAGTGCTAAATATCCCTCCCGCATTTGTGTATATTTGCAAAAAATAAATTTTTTCATTCGCGCTAAATCTCATAATTCTTATAACAAATTCTTAAAATATTTGTAGTATAATTGCGCTTTTTGCTAGATTCGCGCATTTTGGTGCGCATTTTAAGGAGGCTTAAATGCACAAATTACTACTAATCGAAGATGATTTGGATATGCAACAACTTATCGTGGCGTATCTCACGCAGAGCAAATACAATGTCATCGCTACGCATTCACCAGCGAAAGCGATAGAGATTTTGGAGGGGAGAGATAGCATTGATTTAATCATTTTGGATTTGACTTTGCCTGAAATGGACGGGCTAAAGCTATGCAAAAAGATTCGCAAACTAACCCAAGTGCCAATTATCATTTCCTCCGCGCGAGGCGATGTTTATAACAAAGTGGAGGGATTTGATGTCGGCGCAGATGATTATTTGGCAAAGCCTTACGAGCCTGTGGAGCTTTTAGCGCGAATCAATGCGTTACTTCGCCGTTTAAAGCCCAAAAATATGGAGTTTGGCGGTTTGCAAGTCAATGTAGAAGCGCGTAGCGTGGTAGTTGATGGAATGAGCGTGGATTTGACGCCTACAGAGTTTGAGATTTTGCTATTTTTAATCGAAAATCGTCCAAAGCCGATGAGTAGGGAGCAAATCGCCAATAGCATTGCGACAATGGGCGAAGATTCGACTTTGCGTAGCATTGATACGCATATTAGAAACATACGAAGTAAGATTGATGATAGTGCCAAAGAACCGCGATTCATTCAATCCGTGTGGGGCATAGGCTATAAATTTTGCGTTTAGATTCGCGCCAAAACCCAAAAAAGAGTAGATTTTGCATTTAAGATATAAGTTTCTTTTACTTGCGCTTATTTTGTTTGTGGCAAATGTCATCTTTTCGATGCGCACAAGCAGTGTGCTTAGAGAGAGCGAAAACAAACGATTGCAAAATGAAATTGTAGTGTTGGTGCAAACCATAACGCCATATTATTTAAACGGCAATTTAAGCGTAGTGTATCGAATCGGCGAAAATTTTGGATATAGTCGCGTAAATGCCATTCCAAAACACGCCCAAACGCTTTATAGCGAATCCAATGGCATTTTAGGCATAAAAATCTTTAGCTATGATAATTTCATAGGCTTTAGCGTGGCGTTTTTAGATGATAATGGCATAAATTTAGTGCGCCCCAAAGATGAAAACGCGTGGAATCGCTACAAAGTCTTTATGTTGCTTTTCCAATCCACGCTTATTTTGATGATTTTATTCTTTTTCTTTTATCAGGTTTTGCGTCCGCTAAATGTGCTAAAAGATTCGATAGATGAGGTAAAACGCGGGATTTTTGATAAAAAATTGCGAATCGATTCAAAAGATGAAATGGGCGCGTTGTTTAAGGCATTTAATGAGATGAATGAAAAAATCAGCAAAATGGTAAAAGCCCGTGAGCTAATCACGCGCAATATCGCCCACGAATTGCGCACCCCACTAGCAAAGATTCAGCTCTCACTAGAAATCAAAGAGGGCGAGGAGCTAAAAAGCGACTTAAAAAAATACATAAATTCGCTAAATCACATTAGCCAAAATATGTTAGATTTTGAGCGAATCCAAGAGGAAAATTTTGAGCTAAAAAACGATGAGTTTTTAAGCGAAAGTGCGGTTTTTGAGGCATTGCGGGATTTGAGCGATAAGCCTATTTGCTTAAATATCATTAAAAGCGTTAAGATTAAAGGCGATTTGCATTTGTTTGCTGTCGCAATCAAAAATCTAATAGAAAATGCGATAAAATACAGCGACAACGGCGAAGTCAATATCGAGCTAAACGAAGAAGGCATTTTGTTTAGCAATAAAGGTGCGCCTTTGGCAAATGATATTTCGTATTATTTTGAGCCATTTTATCGTGGCGATATTACCAAGCAAGGCTATGGTTTGGGCTTATCGATTGTAAAAGAGATTATTTCGCTACACAAAATGGAGATAAATTATCGCTATGATTGCGGGACGCACATTTTTTATATTAGATTTGCCAAAAAATAACTAAAGGACATAGTTTTTGAGAGTTTTAAATTTTATTTATGAAAATGATGGGCTTTTGATGCAGAAATTGCGTCATTTAAAGGACGAGCCAAATATTTTCATACAGATTTTTTGTAGCTCCACACTAAAAAGCAAAGCGCAGATTTTGGTGGATTTTATAATGATGAATCTCCCACAGGCAAAGATTTTGCTAACTTCATCATTTGGCGAGTTAAGCGATGGGAATTTTTACACGAACAAAATCTCAATCGCTGTTTCGATTTTTCAAAAAACTACCATTGAGACTTTTAGCTTTTTGCCATCTGCGCCTGAAGCTATTGCAAATGAAATCTCTACAAAGGTTAGCAAAAATACCAAGCTAATCGTGCTTTTTGGCAACTGCCTTGTTTTTAATACGACTAAATTGCTAGATTGCCTAACAGAGAAGATTCCGCATATTACGATTGCTGGTGGCAATGCTGGAGATGATGCGAGCTTTAATCGCTGTTTTGTGGGGAGCGATAAAGGCATTGATAATATGGTAATCGCTGCTGCGGTGCTAGATAGCGAGGTTTTGCAGGTTTATAGCGATTCGATTTTTAATTATAATCGAATCGGGCTTGATATGGTTGTTACGGACTGCGAAGAGGGAGGGCTGATTCGCACTCTTAATAATCAACCCATTTTAGATATTTATGAGCGATTATTGGGGAAATATATCGCCGATACTTTGCCTACAAATGGCTATCAATTTCCGCTTGTATTTGCCGATGGCGATTTGCTTGTGGCACGAAGCGTATTTATTAAAACGCAAGATAACGCGCTAATTTATGGTGGCGATTTCAAAAAAGGTGCGAAGGTTAAGTTTGGCGTGGCGAGTTCGATTGACAATATGGCAGAGATGAGCAAAAGGCTTATGGGCTTTGCTAGTAAAAATGTGGATTGCTTTTATGTTTATACTTGTATGGGGCGGTATTGGTATTTCAAAGATACGATTATGGATTACAATGCCAAAATCATCAACAATATCGCGCCGATGAGCGGATTTTTCACATTTGGGGAATTTTATCATCACAATAACAAAAATTATGTCTTAAATAATACAAATACGATAATCGCCCTAAGCGAGGGCATAAGTGAGCTAAAAAACAACACGATTCACGAATTAGAAATAAGCACAAATTCGCTTGATATAGTCATTTATGGGCTTAGGAATCTAAGCTATGTTTCAAATAATGATTATTTGGAGATTATGGGCATTTTCAAGCAATATAAAGATTTGCTAGAAAAAAGTTTGTTTGTAGTGTATTTTGACACAAAGGGCGATATAATCGATGTCAATAAGTCGCTTTTAGAGATTTCTAAATTTAAGCGCAATCAAATTGTTGGCAGAAAATTTGGCTCTTTTATCGCTAACGATTCGCCCAATAATATCGATGATATTTGGGCGGTGCTAAAGATTCGCCAAACTTTTCAAGGCATCTTAAAAAGCAAAACCGCCGATGATTCGGGCTTTTTCTATGCAAAGGCGATTATTAAGCCTATCATAAACGCCAAAAATGAAGTTATGATGTATGTTTGCTCACTAGATGACATAACAGACTTTGAAGTTAAAAAGCAAAGTTTAGAGCGCAGTGTGAATGTTTTGACAGAAGTCTCTGTGGAAAAAGATTATCTTATCCAAAACTATCAAACTTTGCTTGATAGAAGCACGGCAATGGTGGTAATGCAAAATGAGAAATTTATCGAGGTAAATAAAAGCTGTGAGGAAATGTTTGGCTATCAAGGTAGCGGTATGGTGGGCAAACATGTTTCGCTAATATTAAAGCCAGACCCAGAGATTCCGCATAAAATCGCCAATATCCGCAAAGAATTGCGCGATACAGGCTATTGCAAGGCGTATTTAAATTGTATAGATAGCAATAATAAGCCACTTTATGTCCAAGCCTATATGTTAGCGACTAAATCCACCAAAAACGACCCTAAATTTAACAAAGCTTATGGGATTTTCCACAATGTAACCGAGCTTTTCCAAATGCAACAAGAGCTAGAAGATGTGCAAAAAGAAGTCCTTTATGCTATGGGGACAATTAGCGAGGGGCGAAGCAGAGAAACGGGCAATCATATCAAGCGCGTGGCGGAATTCACATATCTTTTGTCAAATCTCTATGGCTTAGATAAAAAACAAGCCGAATTGCTAAAAATCGCCTCCCCAATGCACGACATAGGCAAATTGGCGATTCCTGATGCGATTTTAAACAAACCGGGCAAACTCACTGATGAAGAATTTGAGATTATGAAAACCCACGCGCAAAAGGGCTATGATATGCTTTGCTGGTCGAAACGAACGATTTTAAAAACCGCTGCCGAAATCGCCCTAACGCACCACGAATGGTGGAACGGAAATGGCTATCCACACAAGCTAAGTGGTGAGCAGATTCCCCTATGTGGGCGAATCGTAGCAGTCGCTGATGTCTTTGACGCCCTTAGCCACGATAGGTGCTACAAAAAAGCGTGGCCAATCAACGAGGTAGTCGAGCATATGATGAAAAATAAAGGCGTCCAATTTGAGGCGAAACTCGTGGATTTGCTAGTGGAGCATATCGATGAGTTTGTGAAAATCAAAGAGGAATATGCGGATAAGTTTGATTGATGAGAAAATTTATAAAAATTACAAATTATAACAACTTGCGCGGAAGTATTTTTGATGAGAAATCGGGGTTGTGTAGCCACGAGCAAGGAAATAAGACTAATCGTCTATTGACGAAGCGAGTGGCAAACTCCACGATTTATCGTAAAAAGACAAACGCACAATAGAAAGGAAAAAATAAAATGCTTAGATTCGCTCCAAGCCCCACAGGCGATATGCACATCGGCAACCTTCGCGCGGCGATTTTAAACTTTATCATCGCAAAGCAAAGGGGAGAAAAATTTCTAATCCGCATTGAGGACACGGATAAGGCGCGAAATATCGATGGCGCGGATAAGGAAATTTTGGCGATTTTGAATCTCTTTGGGCTTTTTTGGGACAAATTAGTCTATCAAAGCGATAATTTTAAGATTCATAACGAACTCGCAAAACAGCTCATCGACAAAGGAGAAGCATTTTATTGCTACGCGACAAAAGAGTTTTTGGATAAAAAGCGCGAGGAGGCATTGGCGCAAAAAAGGGCGTTTCGCTATGATGATTCGTGGGCGGAAATTTGCAAGGGCGAAAATCCAAATCCCGTGATTCGCCTAAAGGGCGATTTTAGCAATGATTCGTCATTGCGAGGCAAAGCCGAAGCAATCCATAAATCAAAAATGGATTGCCACGATTCGGCATTCGCCGAATCTCGCAATGACGGCGCGAAGGATTCGCACACGCCTTATATCTCTTTTATCGATGAAATCAAAGGCGAGTGCAAATTTAGCCAAAATGAAATCGATAGCTTTGTGATTGTGCGTGATGATAAGATTCCTACTTATAATTTCGCGTGTGCGGTTGATGATATGATTTATGATATTAGCTTTATCATTCGTGGCGAGGACCACACGAGCAACACGCCAAAGCAAATGCTGGTGCATAAAAAGCTAGGCTACACCAAAGAGATAAAATACGCCCACTTACCGATAATCCTAAATGATTGTGGCAGAAAGATGAGCAAAAGAGAGAGCGAATCTAGCGTAAAATGGCTTTTAGAGAGTGGCTTTTTGCCACGCGCGATTTTGAATTATCTGCTTTTAATGGGAAATAATCCGCCTTGCGAGATTTTCACGCTTGATGAGGCGATAGAGTGGTTTGACTTATCGCAACTCTCAAAATCCCCAGTGCGCTTTGATATGAATTTGTTGCGACATATAAATAGGGAGCATTTGAAGAGACTTAGCGAAAATGAAATGGGGTTGCTACTTGAATCATCTAGTGTGATTTTAGCTAAAGTGGGCAATTCGCCTTTAGAATTACATTCCGTAGATTCGGCAAATTTCGGGGTTTCGCAGACACCAAGTCTAGTCTCAACCCCAAAATTTGCCGAAAACTACGAAAGCCAAACCGAAAATCCTTCCGTTGTTTTAAATGCCGAATCTAACGAATCGTCATTGCGAGGGCGAATCGCAGATTCGCACGAAGCAATCCAGTCCTGTCGTCATTCTGAGCTTTCGCAAAGCGAAAGCGAAGAATCCAAAAAAATAAACAAGCGATTCGTGGATTCTTTGGGTTCTTTAGGCAAAATATTCTTAGAAGAGTCCAGCACCCTAAATGAGATTTGCGCCAAAATCGAGCGCATTTTTGCACCCAAAGTCTTAAGCGATGATTTTAGGGTTTATGGCGCGGAAATTGCCATTTTAAAATCCACGCTTTTGGAATTGCTTAAATCTAATGACGAATCATTGCAGGATTTTAACGCGCTTAAGGCGAAGCTAGGCGAATCCTGCAAGATTGATGATAAGCCACTAAAGGGCAAGGGGCTTTTTATGCCATTGCGATTTTTGCTGACAGGTGCGGGAAATGGACCACATTTGGATATTTTATATCCGCATTTAAGGGCGCATTTGAAAATCATCTTGCGATTTAAGGGGGATTAAAAATGGTTTTAGGCACATTTTTAAGCGCGGTGGCGCAGATTTTGCACTTTGTTTTGACGCTATATATTTGGGTGGTGATTATTGCGGCGATTTGCTCCCTAGTTCAGGCGAATCCTTATAATAAAATCGTGCAGTTTTTATATACCATCACAGAGCCGTTGTATGTGCAGATTCGCCGAATCGTGCCGACTATTTTTAGTGGAATCGATATTGCTCCATTTATTGTGATTATCGCGCTAAAATTTATTGATTTATTTTTCGTAAGGATTTTGTATAATTATGCCAATAATATGTAAGTTTTTTGTCATTTTTATCTTTGTGCCATTTGCTTTGAAGGCTATGGATTTGGCATTTATCGAATCCAAGCCCAAAGGCATAGCACGGGATTTTTATATCTATGTGTATTTGGAGGATAATGCCAAAATTAGCAAAGATGACGCATTAAAATTATATAATTTAATTGACAATAAAAGCTACAAAATTATGAGCCTTTTAAAATCCCGCATTCCTACCCAAACTCTGCCAAGCGATGCGCCAAAAGATGCTAAATGTCGCTCTAAACGCCTACACGAGCTACTTATAAGCGATGATGAATGTTTTAATATGGGCTTTTCGCTAAACTACGCTATTCACCTAAAGCCCAAAGACATAGAGCGCATCGAATCGCCCATAACCAAACGGCGCGTGGAGATTTTGCGCAATCGCACTAAAATCTTAGAAAAGATTTTGGATTCAAGTGGGGAGGATTTTAACGCCATTTACAACGCGATTAGCAATAAAGGCGCGATTTTTAACACCGCCCCAAAAAATCTAAAAAATCTCTCAAATAAAAATTTTGATAAATCGCTCTATCATCTAATCATCAGCAAAAAATATCCAAAATTCACTCGTGCGCTGTTGCGTGAAAATATTGTCGGTGTGAATGATTGGAGTGCGTTCGCGCTTGGGCTAAATGAGCTAGAAAATGGCAGTAAGAAAAAGGCGTTAGCGTATTTTCAGCAATCCGCAGACAATGCGAGTTTCAAGCTAATGCGCGATAAATCGCTATTTTGGCTTTATAAAATCAATGAAGTGCTAAAGGATAAGGCAAAAAGCGATGAATTTTTAAACACACTAGCCCAAAGCACGCATTTTAATCTCTACTCGCTTTATGCGGTAAAAAAGCTAAATACAAATCCAAAATACTACATAATTGATGAAAATAATGAGATTTTTAAGGAAATCGCCCAAAAGGCAAATGCGCCCTTTGACATAAGCGACCCGTTTGCGTGGCAAAAAATGCGTAGTGAAATAGTGGATATTCAAAATAAAGATTCGCTTGTCAAAGTGGCAAAATTGCTCTACCACAAAGAGAGTGTGCCACATTTGATTTTTGTGCTAAATCGCTATTTTAACTTTCAAAAAAGTTTTTTTGTAAAGCCTTATAAGGACAATCTAACTTTTGATGATGAAAATCTCGTATATGCGGTGGCTAGGCAAGAAAGCGCATTTATCCCATCTGTGATTTCGCGCTCTTACGCGCTTGGAATGATGCAGATTATGCCCTTTAATGTGGAGAATTTCGCCAAAGCCCTAAAGGCAGAAAATATCACTTATGAGAGTATGTTTGACCCGCGAATCGCGCTACGATTCGGGGATTATTATTTGGCGCATTTGAAAAAGGAATTTTCCCACCCGCTGTTTGTTAGCTACGCATACAATGGCGGACCGACTTTTATACGCGGTTTTTTAAAGGACGCCAAAAATTTCAGCGCGAAAAACCCGCTAGACCCGTGGCTAAGTATGGAATTTATCCCTTATGAAGAAAGTCGCTTTTATGGATTTAGCGTAATGGCAAATTACCTTATGTATGAACAAATCGATGGCGAATCGATTGATATGGACGCATTTTTCGCCAAAACCTTGCGGTAGATTCGCAAGGATTCACACCGCATTATTATTGCAATGCGAATCGCTCATATTTCGTCATTGCGAGAATCGCGTAGCAATCAAAAATTAAAAACCTTTTCGTCATACTGAGCGCGATAGTGCGAAGTATCCACTTTGGCGAATCGTGAAACAAATACGAATCGCTCACTTTGATTGAATTTGCGGTTTATTGATTCGCTTTTGGCTCATTGATTCGGTATTTTTTAGATTCGCTAGATTGGGATACGTCGCTACGCTCAGTATGACGAGGTTTTTTAAAATATGTTTGATTCGTAGCCGATTCGTGCAACGAATCTACAATCGAAGTAAGGGCGGTGTGGCTTTTGTGTTTGAAGAAAATTTTGGGATAAAACTAGTCTAAAGTCTGCGAACACTCGAAATTTAGCAAATCTGCAATATGCTTATCTAAAGGCGAATTTAAAATAAATCCACTAGCGACAAGTGCGGAAGTATTTTTGATGAGAAATCGGGGTTGCGTAGCCACGAGCAAGGAAATAAGACTAATTGTCTATTGACGAAGCGAGTGGCAAGTCTCCCC
>JBNMJF010000022.1:0-12294 GCA_050873665.1 Helicobacteraceae bacterium | reverse complement strand
TAATAGCTTTGCACCATAGGTTTATCAAGTGTAGCTAAATCGCTATGTGTAGTCGCCCTGCAAGAACGCGCCACTCTACTTAAAATCACGCGCAAATATCTCTCAATTTACTTGGTGCATTTGCAATCTCATCTCTAAGCAACAAAATCTCTGCCCGAATGTGTGGCAAATACCATTTTTGCAAAAAATCACCATTAGAATTTGTCGCCATATCAATACCAAAATCCATAACAAACTTTTCAAAAATAGGCAAAAATTCGCGCTCTTTTTGTGTGCCATAAGATTTCTCATCAATTTGCTTTAGGGCGACTTTGCGCTTAAACTCTTTGCTTGGGAAATACGCTTGATTAAACGCGCTTAAAGCCTCATTTAACCCAATTTCAAACTCTGCTATATGTCGCATGGCATTAAAAGATTCTAAAATATGCGTGAGATTATCTATCTCATTTTTTAGCAAAGCTAAATCATAATCTTTGATTTTAGCATTTGATAAAAGTGCATTAAAGGTAGAAATCTCAATGCCCAATGCGTGTATTCCTAGCTCATTTGCCACGCTTAAAGTCGTCCCGCTCCCACAAAATGGGTCAAGCACAATATCGCCTTGCTGAAAAAATGCCTCTGTCTTTAGCGAGTCAATATGGCAATCCAAAAAATACTCCACAAGCTGCGGGATAAATTTGCCTTTGTAAGGGTGCAATCGGTGGATATGCTTAGTCGTCTCTGCTTCTTTGTAGCGCGAAAAAGAAAGCGGGTGAAAAAGCTCATCTTTTGATTTTAGCATTGTGTCATAGTAGGCTTTTAGCTCATCTTTGCTAATTAGATTTTCATTTGCTTTTTTGGCGTGATTGGCAATCTTGCCATAATTGATAAGATAAATAATATTATTGCTTGTTACATTTTTGCCTAGATAGCTACTTGCCCAAATCGCGGCATTTTTGGGCGTGATAAAATCTTCACTTGACACAAAAAAGCGATTTGAATCAAGTAAATCTACTTGCGATTGTGAGTGTGAATCTAGCATTTTTTCCTCGATTTTTTGCAAAATATTTTTTAATGCGGAATTATATCATTTTTCATAAATCATTTTTTGGGCGATTTTGTAGAAATGTGATTGCAAAAGCGTGGCAAAATTTGGCTAAATTTCTTGCATTTTTGCAAAGATTCGGCGAGATTTTGTTACAATATCGCACTTATTTTCATTTCAAAAGGTTGTATTTATGAGCATTTTAGAACGACTTACACAGCGCGTAGATGAGCTATTAGCTAGGCTTGATGAGCTAAAGGGCGAGATTGAGAGTTTGCGCCTTGAAAACAGCACGCTAAACACCGAAAAAGCCGAAAAAGACAGACAGATAAACGCGCTTTATGAGGAATTAGCGGCGCGAGACCGCTCGTATGAGAGCCTTATAAACAAAATTGACGAAGCCAAAAAATAGTCAAAAACAATGGTGCAGAAGTGGATTCACGGCTTAGCATAGACTTGTATTTGTCGGGCAAAAAAATACAAGTTAATATCGTTTGCATCAACGAACGCGCCAAAAAAGAGATTGAATCCACGCTACTCTCAAAGCGCGACTTAGACATAAAGGACATTTTAAAAGCATATATCCAAAAGTCCCAAGAATACGCGGATTTAGAAGATAGACTACAAAATCTAATCGACAAAATGGAGCTATGAAATACTATCTAATCGCCCCACTAAAACTAAATCTCTCACCGCTAGAGTATGAATCGCGTGAAACTTTCCACAAAAATGACATTGTCAAAATATCCGTAAAAAATAAATCGCTTTTAGGAATCGTGCTTAGCGAGGTAGAAAAGCCAAATTTTAAGTGCAAGGAAGCAATAAAAAGCGAATTTGCGTTAAGCGAATCACAGGCGATTTTGGGGCATTTTGTGGCGAATTATTATTGCACGAATCTTAGTGTCGCTTTTGGAATCTTTACTTTGGGCAATTTATCTCTTGATTCGCGCAATTCGCCTTTAGAATTGCATTCCGTAGATTTTGGGATTTTCGGGGCTTCGCAGACACCAAGTCTAGTCTCAGCCCCAAAAATCCCAAAAAACTACGAAAGCCAAACCGAAAATCCTTCCGTTGTAGATTCGTTGCACGAATCTAACAAAAAAATTAAATCAAAAAAACCGCTTAAAAGTTTTTGCTACTTTTGGCTTATCCCAAAAGTAGAATCTCCCTTACCCTTAAACCCTAATTTACCAAATAATGCACCAAATAGCAAATTGAGCGCACAATCCAAATTCACGCCTCCTACTCTAAGCCCCAAGCAACAATCCGCACTAGATTTTATCCTATCCCACGATAAAACTTTGCTTTTTGGCGACACGGGTAGCGGGAAAACGGAGATTTACATAAACGCTATTTATGAGACGCTCAAGCAGGGCAAAAACACGCTTTTTCTAATGCCAGAAATCGCGCTCACACCGCAAATGGAGCGTAGGCTTAAAAGCGTATTTGGCGATTTAGTCTGCATTTGGCACTCCAAAGTCTCAAAAGCGAAAAAAGAGCGCATTTTGGCGAACTTGCATTCTATCAAAATCATCGCAGGGGCGCGTAGTGCGCTGTTTTTGCCACTTGAAAATTTTGGGCTAATCATCATCGATGAGGAACACGATGAAGCATACAAATCCACCACGAATCCGCGCTACAATAGCCGTGATTTGGCGATTTTTTTGGCGAAAAAGCAAGGGATTCGCCTGATTTTAGGCTCTGCCACGCCCAGCCTAAATAGCTACTATAATTTTGCTAAAGAAAATCGCATTTTTCGCCTAAAGGGCGGGTATTTTGAGGGCAAAAAAAGCATTATTTTTGATAGCGATTTGGATAATGTCCCGCAGAGTTTGCTTGAGAAAATCGCCACCGCACTTAAAAATCAAAAGCAAATCATCGTTTTTGTCCCAATGCGTGGCAATTTTAAAGTCCTACAATGCGAATCGTGCGGTAGTGGCGTGAAATGCAAACATTGTAGCATAAATATGAGTTTGCATTCAAAGCAAAACGCGCTAATTTGCCATTATTGTGGCTATGCTGAGCCGTTTTTTGATGGACGGACAAAATGCAAGTTTTGCGATTCGACTGCCTTTAAAGCCCTAAAAATCGGCACACAAGAGGTTTATAAAAATTTATCCACGCATTTTAAGGACGCAAAAATTGCGATTTTTGATAGAGATGAGGTGAAAAGCGATTCGCGTCTGCGGGGGATTTTGGGCGATTTTAATGATGGCAAAATCGACATTCTTATCGGCACGCAGATGATTAGCAAGGGACACGATTATCACAATGTCGAGCTGGTGGCGATTTTAGGCATTGATAGTTTGCTAAACTCAAGCGATTTCCGCGCTTATGAACGCGCGACTGCTTTGCTTTTCCAAATAGCTGGGCGTTGTGGGCGCAAAAATGACGGCGAAGTCTTTATAAATACGCAAAATCGCGCGTTTTTTATGCGATTTCTAAATGATTATGAGGATTTTTTGCGATTCGAGCTAGAAAATCGCACGAATCTTTACCCGCCATTTGTGCGATTAGCCCTAATTTGCGCACAAAATAAAAGCGAAGGCAAAGCAAAAGAGATTTTGCAAAACGCAAAAAAAATAGTAGAATCCACCCGCAGAAATATCGAAATAATCGGGCTAAACAAAGCCCCGATTGAGCGAATCGGTGGGCTTTGGCGGTATTTTATGCTAATTCGCGCAAAAAGCGCAAAAGAATTGCTAACCGCGCTTTCACCGATAAAAGATATGGGCTTAATCATCGATATTGACCCACAGAGCATATTTTAGGCGAATCGATTCGCAGTTTTTGCGCAATTTGGGCGATTCGCCATAACGGAGGCATTTTTGAAAATAGGCATTTTAGTCCAATCCCCGCTTTTAGAGCGCACACTGCAACTCTACCTGCGCGAATATTTGGTGGCAAACGCCGATGATTGCGACTTTGTGATAACCGGTAAAGTCGATGAATCCCAAAGAAAGCCCATTTGCCTTATAAATTTTAGCGAGGATTCGGACATTTTGCGCCCGATTCATAAGGAAAGTTTGATGAGCGATTTAGCGCGATTTAGCACCAAACTACGCGAAATGCGCGATTCTTTGGGCGAAGATATGGACACGCTTGGGATAATGGGCGCGAAAAATGTGCTTGATTTTGGGGAGTTAGAGCGACTAAAACAAAGCGTTGAGCTAATCAATGGCTTAGAGCCTAGTGTGCCCAAAAACGCCGAAGTAGCAGTCGAATCCACAAACGAAAAAGACATAAAAGACAAAATCGAAACTATGGTGGCAGAATATCGCAATCGCTTGTATGACTTGTATGGCGCAATCAAAAACGAAAAATAATTGAGCGATAATCCACGCTTTGGCGTTTTTGGCGCGAATCTTATCACAAAATACAGCGAATCTCTCAAGCGAATTTCTTAATATTTGCTTAATGCTTTTTTGTTACAATCAAATTCTTACATTTTTAGTCAAAAGGAAATTTTATGCAACAAACTAATCAAAATTCGCGTTTGTTTTTATTGCTAAATCTTGCGGCAATGTCGGCATTTGGTCCATTTATCACGGATTTTTATCTCCCTGCTTTGCCTAGTATGGAGAGCGTGTTTAGCGCGACTACCACGCAGATTCAGCTTACTATCACTTGCTCACTCATAGGACTTGCGCTTGGACAGCTTTTAATTGGTCCTTTGAGCGATAAGTTCGGCAGGAAGCCCATTTTGCTAGTCTCATTTGCCGTATTTATCCTAGCTACGATTGGCTGTTTGCTATCAAGCGAAATCTATTCATTTATATGCTTTCGCCTCATTCAAGGTATCGCAGCGAGTGGTGGCGTAGTGGCGTCCCGCTCGATTGTGGCGGATTTGTTTAAGGGCGAAGATTTGGCGAAATTTTTTGCGCTGATTGGCGCGATACACGGATTAGCTCCCATTTGTGCGCCACTTTTAGGTGGCTTAATGTTAAAATTCACCGATTGGCACGGCATTTTTGTGATTTTGCTAGGGATTGGGATTTTGCTTTTGTTTGTGAATCTCTTTTTTAAAGAGAGTTTGCGCGTAGAAAATCGCGCCAAAGGCAGTATTTTGCAGAGTTTTCGCTACGCTCATATCCTAAAAAATCGCAAATTTATGGATTGCGTTTTTGCGCAGAGTTTCGCTATGGGCGCACTTTTTAGCTTTATCGCGTCAAGCTCATTTATCTTTCAAAAGCATTTTGGCGTAAGTCAGCTAACATACTCAATGCTATTTGCGGGAGTGGCGATAGGCACGGCAT
Organism: Helicobacteraceae bacterium; assembly: GCA_050873665.1. Lineage (GTDB taxonomy): Bacteria > Campylobacterota > Campylobacteria > Campylobacterales > Helicobacteraceae > NHYM01. Next base: position 7,014 of record JBNMJF010000022.1, on the reverse strand, counting down.
TTGGTGCAAGTATCACGCCACTTTTCAAATCACGGCGCAGGGCATTAAAAGTCGGCATTTTGGGGCTTACCGCAATGGGACTTGTGATTTTCGTGCTACTCAACTTAAAAGTGCATTTTTTATTGCTCGAAGGCGGATTTTTCCTAACGATGATATTTTTGGGCTTTATAATGCCGACTTCCACCGCCCTAGCTATGGAAATGGAGCGTGAAAACGCAGGAAACGCATCTGCGGTGCTGGGCTTTGGCGTGTTTTTTATCGGCGGAATCGTCTCGCCACTAACAGGGCTAGGGGACGATATATTTCTCTCAACAAGCCTTGTGATTGTGTTTTGCGTGATATGTGCGGTGATTTTTGGGACACGAGTTGTTAGGGAATTTGGCGGAGTGGATTTGCGATAGCTTTGGTGGCTTAAAATCTAGCCTAAAAACACGCGTGAATGTGAATTGAAATGGTGTCAAGGGGGAGACTTGAACTCCCGACCTCCGGCTTATGAGACCAGCGCTCTATACCAGCTGAGCTACCCTGACTTTGTGTAGAAATTTTGCGGAAAAAATAAAATTGCGATTATGCCCTAAATTTATGCCAAAGTCAAACTTTAATGAGAAGTATCCATTTTAGCGAATCGCAAATCCAAAGCGATTCGCAATCAAATCCTAAGATTTAGCTTAGAATTTGATTGCTTTTTAAGTTTATATGCTAAACATTTGCTTGATGAAGTTTCGCCAAATATTCATTTACCAATCCCACAAATTCATCGCCACGATGAATATTTTTAATAACCAAATTGCTTGTGTTTGTAAAGCGATGATTGATAGTAATATCGTAGCTTTTAAAAATGTAAGATGAGAAATTCAAAGTATAACCAGCTCCACCGCAGTCCTGCCAACCTATACCATATCTGCCCTTACTCCAAGGCAAAAAACCTTGATAATACCAAACTCCCGTTTCGTCCATATATACTCCGCAAGAGTTGAGATTTGCGAATCCTACGCCGAGTATAGCAACCAAAACGGCAACTATACTCCAGCTAATCCACCCGCCTCCTATGGATACTACTATTGAGCTAATGATAAATATGATGATAGCTCGTTTCAAATACTCAAAAACCGACGCCCGATAAACTTTCGTATATCTTTCTTCCATTGTTTCTCCTTTAATTTGTTTTTACGCCCTTTGTGGGCGAATCTTTATCTTAAATTTACCTTTACCGCCACGATTTTTTACCATTTTTTACCACGCGCTTATTTGTTACGCGCCAAAATTTATCCTTTAAGTTTGCATTTTGATTCCTTTAAAAGTGGTGTGGGGAGTGGTGAATCGCTTGAATCTTTGGCGCATAGATTCGATTAAAGTGAGTAAATCGCGTAGGATTCTAAAATCGCCAAAGTGGATACTTCGCCTTTTACAAAGGCTCAGTATGACGGAGTGGAAGTGATTCGTCATACTGAGCGAAACGCAGTGTAGCGAAGTATCCAAAACAAAAGACTTAACGCAATGAGTAAAATAAATGAGCCAAGAGTGAATCAGCGGAATATTACTTTGGGGATTAGAGTCTAGGGGATAGAGAGATTCTACTTTTTGCAAAAGCAAAAAGTAGCAAAAACTTTAGCAAGGATTCGCACTTCGTGCGGATTTATTTTTTGGATACTTCGCTACGCTTAAGTATGACGGGCTTATTTTATTGTAAATTGCTTTGCGCAAATCTTTGATTCGCCAAAGCAATGACGGCATTTTTCCTACCGATATTCCCCTTTTTCACCTGCTAAAATGACTTTGATTTGCTCATCATCAAATGCCTTGTTGCTCATATTTTCGCTCCACGATTGCCCTTCATTCCAAGTTAGCAAGTCAATGTCCTTACCACTCGCATTTTTTAGATTTAAAGATTTTATAAAATCATAGAGATAGTATGGAAATGATAGCGCATTGACATTGCCACTTAGGGCGATATTTTGCAAATGCGCTTTTATAATCTCGCTAGATTTTAGCTCATCTTTCGTGTAGTATGGCACATAGTAGCTTGTGTGAAATCCAGCGTCCTTAAATGCCTTTAGCTCCGCGTAGTTGCCACTCTCTACGATTAGATTTTGGCGCAAAAATTTGCTTTTATCTACAATGCGCGATAATTCTTTTAGTGCGGATTTGGCGTTAGATAAATCTAAATTTTTAAAATACAGCCAAACCTTTGAAGTATTTGTGTGATTTTTTGCATTGCCATAAAATGCCCTATTTTTCGCTACGATTAGATTTAGCATTTCCTCCAAATTAAGTCCTATACTTTTTTCTATCCCATCGTGTCCTACATCAAAATACGCCTTTTTGTTGCCTACTTGTTTGGCTAATGATTCGCCAAAGAAATGCACATCGATTTCAAAGTTACCATAATCGCCAAAATATCGCTCTAACTTTGCGATTTCATCGACACGATGAAGCCAAATCTTATTTGGCACTAAAAATTGCGCTTTGTCTTTTAGCTCTTTGTCATAATCTACGCCATAGATGATTCGAGCGCGATTTTGGTTGAATCTAGGGCTAAAAAGACTAGCTTTATAATCCAAATCCACGCATTCAATCCCTAGCAAATCAAAAAATGCGTGCATAAAATTATCACTCATAAAAGGGCGATTTTGCGCGGATTTAATGCGCTTTGTTATCTGTGGGTGAGATTTTTTAAACTTATCGCTTAGATAAATCATAAATGGAATTTCCACCATATATTTTGAGACAAAACTATAAGTATGCCCCACGAAATCGCGCTCATCATAGACTTCATCGCAATGGTCGCTAAAATAAAAGATAATGGCTTCATCATCTTTGAATTGCTCTATAATTTCGCTGACTATGTAGTCATTATAAAGCACGGCGTTTGCGTATTCCGTGCGCATTTGCAACTGCGAATCGCTAAGCAATTTTTGCGCATTGCCATAAAATTTATCAAGCCCTTTGCTTCGCAAATCTTGCGGGGAAAATTTGCCTTGCTCTTTGGGATAGCGACTTGCATAGCCTCCGTGAGTGCCCATAAGATGAAAGATGATAAATTCATTTGCATTATTTTCTTTGCCTTGTGTGGATTCGCGCTGATATTTATCAAACATTTTTAGCAAAATGTCATCATAAAGCGCGGTTTCTAAGCTTCCGCGATTCGTGCTATATTGCGTGAAATGCGCCCTTTTTGAAATAGCTTGAAATACATTGCCATAGATGCTTATTGAATCTTGATTGCTAAACCACGCCGTGTGGTAGCCTAAGGCTTTCATAGCGTCAATTAGATTCATCTGCGTGTGCCAAGCTGTGTCTTTATTTTCGTAGTTGTGAAAAGTCAGTGCGTATTTTAGGGCTTCATTAGTATGCGTGGCAGGAGCGATAATATCGCTAAATGCGTAGAGATTGCCCTTTGCTTGTAATGCGTCCAATCGTGGCGTGGTAGGCAATGGATAGCCATATAGCGACATATAATTGCGCTGTGTGGATTCGCCGATGATTAGGATAATTTTGGGGATTTTTGATTTTTGAGAAATGTATGGGATTTGTGAATCTTGTGGCGTTTTTAGATTATGCGAGTTCCCCCCCCCCCAATTTGGGCGTTTGCGAGTTTAGATTCAACCATTGCATTTAGATATGAATCAAAATTGCGATAATCTTTGATGAGTTCTTTATTTAATTTATGATGATAATTTACCGCGTCCGCCACGCGAATCATTTCGCTTTTTCTGCCAAGTCCGCTTAAATCTTTTTTATTAGCGTAGTTTGCTATAAGTGCGATACAGATGATTCCTATCGCAAACTTTGGAGTAAAATTTATTGTGATTCGCTTTGGGAGCGTAAGTTTAGCGAGTTTGGGGCAGATTTTTAAAATAGATTGCGATAGCAAATAGGGCAATTTTGTGCAAAATAGCGCACTAAAAACGCCAAACGCACCAAGCGCATATATCGTTTTGGCATTCATATACATACCCATAAATTCCTTTGCTTCCCTAGCATTACTCGCTAAAAGGATTTCCACAGCAGCATAATTTATCACCGAGTAGAAATTTATTAGTAAGAAAATATTAACCGCCCCGATTGCAAAGCTAATGATAAAAAGTGCGTTGAGAGCGACATTTGACACGATTCTCGAAACAAATGCGCTTATGTAAAGAAAGGCATAAGTCGCGCCAAAATTAAAAGCAATCGCGCTAAAAAATCGCTTTTGCAAGTCATTGAATCCAAAATCATTTGTCATTATCGCAAACGCAATGCTATTTAGGCAAATAATGTAGAAAAATTTTGGAGTTAGCATTGGGTAGTCATTTGCCTTGCTAACTCGCGCGTGAAAAATTCTAAGCGCAAGTGCTTTAAATCGCAAAATGCGGGATTTTAGAGATGAAATCATTGTCTTTCCTTTGAAGTGATTTTGATAAAATTTTTAAGCGCGGATTGTAATAAATTTGCGTTTATGAAATGCTTAAATAGTCGAATCGGTGCGGATAATAGGGTAGATTCGCCTACAAATAATGCCCCTCTTGAAATCTTAAAATATTGCGTCCTTCGTCATCGAGTTTGTAATCCTCATCAAATTGCTTTTTGATGATTTCCTCAAACATTTCAAGTTGCCCACAATCGCCCAAAATCCGCTCCACCAAGCCATAGAGCTGAATATCTTGGGTGAGAATGTCAAACGCCTTTTGCCTATCTTGGATAAAAAGATTGTTGTCGTTTTTGTAATCCAAAAGGCGCAAAATCACCCTGTCATAGACCTTTAGCGCGAGATTTTTGGGCGTGATATTATCTAGCAAATATGTCTTAGCGGATTGCATAGATTTGCTTTTATCATTGGGATTTGAGTTGATAAGTGCGGGTAGTAGGGTAAAAAGTCGCTCGATTCGACTGCCTAACGCACGGGTTTGTAGTTTTATAAAAATCCTATCAATAAAGCTATATTTGTATAAATCCGCAAAGTTTAGATTAAATTTGGAATCCATTGTTTAAGCCTTTGTAGATTCGTGTGAATCTGCCACAATCTGCGTCCCAATCCCCTTGCTTGTGAATAGCTCTAGCAAGATTGAGTGCAAAATCCGCCCATCGATGATATGCACCTTTTTCACGCCATTTTCCACGCAACTCACACACGCATCGATTTTGGGAATCATTCCGCCACTAATCACATTCAAATCCTTGTATTTTCGCGCACTTTGGGGCGTTATCGTGGTAATCATCTCACCATTTTCATCTAACACGCCCTTTGTGTCCGTCAAAAAGATTGCCTTTTGCGCATTCAACGCCATTGCGATAGCACACGCCGCGCTATCGGCATTTATATTGTATCCGCAATGCTCTATGCTATCCCCAGCCGCAATTGGCGCAATTATCGGCACAAATCCATCGCTTAGCAATTTTTCCAAAATCTCCGTATTAACTTCGATAATCTCCCCTGTAAATCCAAACGCACCGCCGTCCTTTGGCTCTGCCTTTAAAAGCCCTGCGTCCTTGCCTGAGATGCCTACTGCCTTGATTCCATAGTGACTAAAGAAAAATGTCAGTTCGCGGTTTATGTCCCCGCTAAGCACCATTTCCACGACTTTCATCGCTTCTTTGGAGGTTACGCGCACTCCGTCTTTAAATGCGCTTTCAATCCCTAGCGATTCAAGCATTTGGGTGATTTTTTTCCCGCCGCCGTGGATTATCACAGGCTTAATTCCTAGCATATATAGCAAAATTATATCTTTGGCGAAATTTTCTTTTAATTTTAGATTTTGCTGGGCTGCTCCGCCGTATTTGATTACCATAACTGAGCCACGAAATTCTTGGATAAAAGGTATCGAATCTACCAAAATATCCGCGATTTTTATCTTTGCTAACACGATTTTCCTTTAAAAATATAATATAATTTCGCAATTATATCTAAAATAAGGAGCAAAAAATGAATATCGTTTTGTTGGACGCAAAAACGCTAGGCAGTAGCAATCTACACGGAATCGCAAAGTTAGGCAGACTTAGCATTTATCAAACGACTTACAAAAAAGACATTATCAATCGCGCCAAAGATGCGGATATCATTTTGACTAATAAAGTCATTTTAGATTCGGCGATTTTGGCTAAATTGCCCAAGCTAAAGCTCATCTGCATAACCGCCACGGGAATGAATAATGTCGATTTAGAAGCCGCCAAAAAGCTAAAAATCGCAGTCAAAAATGTCGCTAATTACAGCACCGCAACGGTCGCGCAACACACAATGGCGTGTGTGCTAAGCCTAATGGCGAAAATGGATTATTACGATAAATTTGTCAAAAAAGGCAAGTGGGCAAAAAGCGATTCGTTCAACCATATCAGCGACTATTATGAGCTATATGAGTTGCAAGGCAAAAGCTGGGGCATAATCGGGCTAGGCAATATCGGCAAGGCAATGGCGAATCTAGCCAAAGCATTTGGCGCAAATGTGGTGTATTACTCTACGAGCGGGGCGAATCACAATAAATCTTTTAAGCAAGAAAAGGATTTGAAAAGCCTTTTTAAAAATTGCGATATTATCAGCATTCACGCGCCTTTGAATGAAAAGACGAAAAATTTGGTAACCAAAAAAGAGCTAAATTTGCTTAAAAAAGATGCCATTTTGGCGAATATGGGGCGCGGTGGCATTGTCAATGAGGTGGATTTGGCAAATGCGCTAAAGAAAAAGGACTTTTATTTCGCTGCCGATGTGTTAGAAGTCGAGCCGATGATAAAAAATCACCCGCTTTTGAATAAAAAGATTCGCGATAAAATTATCCTAACGCCACACATTGCGTGGGCGTATAAGGAAAGCAGAGAGCGACTAATTGAAGGCGTAGAGAAAAATATAAAAGAATTTTTAAAAGCGAAAAAATAGAGGTAATTTGTGTCTTTGGTATGCGATTTGCGTTATTTCGGCGACAAAATTTCGCTTGATAGACGCTTTAGTCTTATCTCGCTTGTTTCGCGTAAAAACGGCGCAAAGCCACATCGCCATTACTTCGATGGTTGCTTCGAGCTAACGCGAATCAGCTACGAATCTAG
>JBNMJF010000021.1:0-12418 GCA_050873665.1 Helicobacteraceae bacterium | reverse complement strand
GCGTTTTAGTCCCTTGTTAAATTTCTTTATGGTATAATCTCAGCACCTATAGCGCGTGAGTATCGTAAGTTTTAGTCCCTTGTTAAATTTCTTTATGGTATAATATCCAAAATAATCAGCGAGAGAACTCATCTGTTTTAGTCCCTTGTTAAATTTCTTTATGGTATAATGGGCACAAACCAATACTGAGCATAAAGATTGTTTTAGTCCCTTGTTAAATTTCTTTATGGTATAATTTCTTTGGGAAAATTGGACTGATTTCATTAGTTTTAGTCCCTTGTTAAATTTCTTTATGGTATAATGTAGCTCTCAACGCGCCAAGTAGTATTTTTGTTTTAGTCCCTTGTTAAATTTCTTTATGGTATAATTTAATGTTGAATATTCTTTGCGACAAATTGGTTTTAGTCCCTTGTTAAATTTCTTTATGGTATAATTACCAAAATAATCAGCTAGAGAGGAAGTCTGTTTTAGTCCCTTGTTAAATTTCTTTATGGTATAATATACCTTTAGGATTCGCAGGATTGTAGGGCTTTTTAAAGAATTTTTAAGCCAAAAATATATAAAATTCTAGCCAAGAAATTTATCAAGGGACTAAAATAAGGAGTTTTAAGGCAAAGCGTTCTCCGCAGGATTACAATTCCTTTAAAACGCTTTCCACACTTTTTTACTATGCACTTCAATACAATATTGTAAGATTCTTAAAACTCAAACAGACTCTGCACCACAGGCTTTTTAGGCTTTTGTTTATCTATCTTAGATTCGTTTTCACACCCCGAATCGACGCTTGATTCAGCCCTAGATTCACGCGAATCCTCGCTTAAATACCGATAATCCCCCATTTTTTCATCAAACGCAAAAAGCACCAAATTTTTATCATCATTTACGCGTTCATTAAACCCCGCACTACCCAGCAAAATCTGCATATTATCAAATTGCTTTTCGGTTATTATGAGCGCACGGACATTGCCAAGCGGTGGTAAAATCCCACGCACCCGCTCCACCGCGCTCTTTGCAGAGGCTATACCCTTGCAGATTCGCATATACACGCTAAATTGCATCATAAAAAAGCCCTGCTTGATGAGCGCGTTGCGAAATTTTGTCGCATACTTTTGCTCCTTTTTGCTCTTTACAGGCACATCAAACATTAGCAACACACGCATAAACTTATCTTCATATAACGCGCTCATTTTACAAAGCCGACATTTGCAAGTTCCCCGCCCTCTAATAGCGCATTTCTAAAACTCTGCACGAAATGATTCACCCCGCGAATCAAAGGGATTTTTTGCTCATTTAGCGACACTTCGCATTGTAAAATCTCTATTAGCTCCCGCTTATGCGCCTTATCTAGCAATTCATCATCGCTTTTTAGCCCAAGCACTTTCATATCCACAAACGCGCGAAACACCTCGATAATATCATCGCAAAGGTTAAATTGATTGAACGCATTTGCGTGTTTTATCCCAAGCCACGAGAGAAGCCCACTTATGCAAACCGCCCTAACAACCGCCGCACGGACAATCGCGTAACCATAATTCAGCGCAGAGTTGATAAAGCAAGGATTATTGCGACTAAAATCAATGCCAAAAAGCGTCTTAAAATATAGCGCGGCAGCGCGGGATTCGACAAATGAGCTATCATTTAAGCGCACTTGCCTTGCAAAGTCTAGCAACTCCTCGCACTGCTTTTTATGCCCTGTGCGCGATAAAACAAAGGCTTGATTGGCAATTTTATTTTTGATGATTTTTTGCCACAAAATTGCCTTTGTTTGCTCTTTAACGCAAAGTTGTTCTTTTGCGATTTGTGAAGCCTGAAAATGCCCCAAGAATGGCATAAACACGCCATTTGGCAAATGCGATTCATCGCAAGTTAAAAGCACGATTTTATGCTTTGCCACAGCACTTAGAAGTGCTGAAGTGAGCGTTATTTGTGGCGATTCAAGGATAATAAAACTCAAATCTTTTAAATACAAATTCGCCTCATTGTCCGCTTGTGCGATATGTAAGTGATTTTGCTTTAGGCTAAGATTCGCATTATTTGCGATAATCACGCTCTTAAACGCCTCATCAAAGCTCATTTGTGTCCTTTGTGTGATTTTTTAAGAGATTACTTTTCTTTTTTCTGCCCATTGTGTCGCTCAATGGGGCTTTGCCTCGCTTTCTATCGCCTTTGTTTATATTGAGCGCTTTTAATGTCTGTCTGTTACCAAGTGCATTTATTTGGCAGAGTTTTAGGGAATCAAAAGAGGCTATGTATGTCCGTTTTTCTTTACCTATGCCACTCTCTACATCTTCCCAGAAATCTTTTTCTTCTACTTTTGATAAATACCCGCTGTGATGCTTTATCTTAATTTCACCATCTCTTTGTCTAAATCCCCTATAATAGCCATATCTCGTAATGCCATCTTTGTATTGAAATTCCACTAAATCTCCATTATAAAGTGAAAATAAAAAGTCTTTATCGTCTAGCGTTGATTTTTTAGATATAGATGATAATTTGTTGTCTTTGTAATATACAGGCACAGCGCAATATTTACCATTCGCAAGAAAAATATCAATCCTAGAAGTGTTGCCTACTTCATAGATATGCCCTTTGATTTCTATCCACACATTGTTTTTGATTTGCCGTTGCTTGACTTCCTCATAAAATCGCTCTCTTATAGGATATTCAATTTTGCTTTTGATTTTGCTATATTCCTCGCCTGTTAGCATTCGCCCTAAGGTTGCCTTTTCTTTTTCTATGCGTTCCAAAATCTCACTTTGTGCATTTTGCAGTCGCTTTTCTAACTCCTCTTTATCGCCTTTGTTGAGATTATCTTTTATGCGTAATGGATTTTCATTATGCAGCTTACCCATTGTCTTATGCTTTTTACTATAAGTTACAAATATGCCCTCACTATTTTCATCGCCATAGATTCGTTTGTGCAAATCATTAGTAAAGCCACTAAATGGACGCATAAACACCCACCGCCCTTTTTTGGTTTGCTTGATAATTTCTGTGATTTCCTCGCTATTTAGTTTCTTTTGAGATTTATCCTCCTGTATTTGTAAAAATTTCGCGAAATTTTGGATTATCCTACTTCCGCAAAATGCGATAGCCACTGCGTCTTGTGCGTGGTGGAGATGATTGCTTCTATCCTTTTTGCCAATCCCCCAATAATGCCTTAGCATAGAAGTAAGCCTACCATTTACCACTTCGATTCGCCGAATCTGCTTATTTTCTCGCTCCTCGCTATCTTGCAAATCACTAGAAATATCCGCAAATGCGACATATTTTTCTAGGTAGTTTCTAATATATACCGCTGCTGTTTTGGTATCATTAAGCCATTTTGATGGTTTTAGCTCCTCTACTTCTTGCTTTAAGAGATTATCCTTTGCCTTTTTAGATAGCTTGGTGGCATTCACTCGTGCTTTAAAAGCCTCCCATTTTGCTTTATCGTTGCCAAACCACTGATATGGCGTGTGCGAACTTTTAGTAGCATTATTTCCTGTGAAAGTTAGGACTTTGTTTGTAAATGAATCATCAAGGCTTCTACTTCTAGGGATAATGTGGTCAATTTGCAAGGCATTTTCATCACGCAAATCTTGCAGAGAAATTTTCTTAAAGCTATCATAAACATCTATGCACTCTTTTGCATTTGATAGCACTTCTTTGGCACTATCTTTGCCCTTTTGTGCGCTTGGGTAAATGTCTGCTTCATTTTGCAAAATCCATAGTTTGACTTTGGTAAGATTATCTTTGTTTATGCTTAGCTCTAGTTCCTCACAAATCTGCCTTGCACATTCGTTAAATTTCTCATTTTCTCTTTGTGCTTTTTGGATTTCAGTTCTTTGTTTCTCACTTTGTCCTACTTCTCTAAGTAGCTCTATGCGAATCTTTGCCACCGCACCATATTTTGTAAAAATCGCATTTGTGATTTCACGCATTTGAGCGCAGATTCGATTAAGACTTGCATTTTGGCTTTCTGCAAAGGCGGGTAAGATTAGCGATTTTTCATATTTTTGCATATACTCTTTGTATTCTTTATCCTCATTAAGATTTGCTTTGTAAGTATAAGTCGCTTCATATTCGCTAACCCCTAAACGCATACTTTCTAAACAACCCCAAATCACATTGAGACAATACGCACTTGTCCCGCTAAACCCAGCTCCAAGTGAATCTAATGCCTTAGCCTTTAAATTCTCATCAATGTCCTTAAATTTATCTAACTCATTTTGAATGTCCTTTTTACGCTTATTTACCGATAGGATTCCAGCCAAAATGTCAATATCGCGCTGATGATTCCAAAGTAATTCTTTTTCAAAAGTGTGTTCTAACAAGGCTAACTTTTTACTAGGATTGTAAAAAGTCGTATTGTTTTCTTGTGTTTTTATTCTTTTAATTTTTTCATCTTTTTCATCACTCTTTTGATTTTTCTTTGTAGATTTTGGTTTATCTTCTTTTTTATCTTTTTTCTCCTTTTTGTTAAATCCTAGCAAATTGACTTCATAATCATCTGCTATGCTTTGCCCATTTACTAGATAAATACACTTTCTAATATCGCTAAATTTGAGTTCTCGCTTTTCTTTTAGCGTAATTTTTGCATCGCTACTTGTCTTTGCATAGTCTATTTGCAATTCTTTATGCTGTGCTATAAGATAAGTCAAAAGATTTGAGAGTTTTGCAAGTAGGTTAAATTCTATCACACTTGGAGCAAAAGCACTTGCGCGATTTTCCCTCTCATCAATCGTGCATTTGCCAAGCAAATCTTTTGAGCTTTTTAGCGGACGATTTTGCAAAAATCCAAGTCCATCGTCATTTTCTGCAAATAGCATACTTTTTAAATTTTCTAACTTTTGGGCGTAGTCATTAATTTGCTTAGATTCTCGAATCTGAGTGTCTAAAATCTTTGTTAGCTCCGCCTTTATCGCACTTCTAGGGAATGAATTGACATAGCTTTGCTCCTCTACTTCTTTGCCATTTTTGTTTATCCTCATTACCAAGCCATTTCGCATTTTGATACTATGCTCAGCAATTTTTCTTATCCACTCATCTTTTTTAGCTTCTAATTTGCGTATAGATTCATATTTTGATTCTTTTTGAAATTTTTCAAGCAGTGTTTGGTATTTGATTTGTGCGTTTTGCTTTGCCATATCTACTTGCCTATCATAAATATACGCAGTAAGACTAGGGCTATTTAAAGCTTTTTGTGCATTTTCTTTCATCGCAGTTTTTAGCTTTTTCTTATCCTCTTTTTTATCTTTTTTCTTGTCTTTTTCTTTATTGTTTTGATTTTTTTGGCTTTCCTCTTGGTTTTCATCTTGTGCTTCTAGGATATTTTCGGCTTCATATTCCTTGCCACTATCATTATACGCCCTATGCTTCACAATATGAATGATGATTTGGCATAGCTCATCGGTGCTGATTGCATTTTCTAGTGCTTTTATTCGCAAGGCGTAAGGATTTGGTAGATTTTCTTTGGCAAAGAGTGCTTTTTGCCACTCATTAAAATCGCTAAATTTTTCTTGTGGCTTGATAAAATTATCAAAAAGATACCTTTTGATATTATTTAGGCGAGATTTTGTCCTCTCTATATTGCGCCTTGCGCGTCTTTTTTCACCTCGCTCTTTGTGGGACTCGCCCACAGATTCAAAGATACGCACACCGCAATCAATGATTTTGCGACTATCCCTTGTGTCTCCATCTTGCACCAAAGCCCAGCCGATACTCGCCACACCTATATCAAAGCCTAAGATTTTTAAGTTTTCCATAGTTTTCTCCCAAATAAATTAAAACAAATATCGGCTTTTGTAAGTTCTTGTAATCATCATCGGTAACTTAAATATTTTATTTTACAATAAAGCTACATTGCATGAATTATCCACCAATTCTCTTTTTGCTCTTGTTATTGTTACATAAAATAAATGCAATTCTTGCTCTAAATTTTTTTGCATTTCTGGCGAATCTTTAGCTCTTTTTTGTAAAGCTAATAGATTCGGAAAATCATCGCATATCTCTACGCTATCCCACTCTAAGCCCTTTGCTTGATGCGCATTTAGTATAAAATTTTGCGCTTTTTTATTGCTATAAAGTTTATTTGCTAAGTGCATTATTTCTACTAAATTTATGTCGTATTCTAATAGCTTCATCGCACCCTGTAATTCCAAGTCATTTGAGTTCGCAATATAAGCATAAAGTGCCTTATTATTTTTAATGCGTTTTAAGTATGAATATTCGCGTGGTATCAAGCTAAACTTTGCATTGCGAAAATGCAGTATAGCCCAAATGGGTGCAAAGATTTTATTTGGCTCTTTTAATAGGCAAAAATCTTGCGGATTTTCTAAGCTATAAATTAGCTTTATAATCCCAGCATTTGTGCGTGTTATAAATGCTTTAGATTCAATGCTATTTTCATCACTATCTATAATGCGACTACTTGTCATATTTGTAAAAGGTTTATTAGTAAATTTCTTTAGCATAAAGTTAGCATAATCTAATATATTTTGAGAGCAACGAAAACTTTGCGACATAGTAGCATAATAATTCGCCTTTACAACTTCAAATGCGTTAATCGAATCGTTGAATCCATAGATATTTTGGAACGAATCACCCACCAAAATCTTTTTGCAATCGTTATCCAAAAATACGCTAATCATCGCTGCATTACTATCTTGTGCTTCATCTAAAAGCACAAAATCATAATCCAAATATTTATCTTTGGATAGCTGATAAAATTTTAAATAAAAATTATGCGTTATGGGTATTTTTTGCTCCAAAGCCGATTCGTATAAATACGAAATCACTGCTTTATTAGGTAGCGAATCCTCTAGCGTTTTATCGCTTTTTAAAAACTCATCAAATAGCTTTATAATATCACTTGCCATTTTATTGTTTTCAAACTCGATAATCTCCTCCAAATCAAAGCGATTTAGTTTGCTTACGGGACGAAAATCGCCTATCATTTTTCGCGCATAAGCAAAGGCGATAGAGTGAATCGTCCTAACCTCAACATTTTTTGGGAATTTTTTATTGGATTCGCGCACGATAGCTTTATTAAATGCCAAATATAAAAATTTTGCGTTAGGATTCGCCATTGCAATCTCACGCAAAGTCGTAGTTTTGCCACTTCCAGCACAGGCTTGAATCGCTAGGATTTCATTTGCGCGTAGATTTTTACTTAGCTTAATGATATGCTGTTGCTCTGGCGTTAGATTCATAAAAATCCTTTTATTTGCACCTTTATTTTTTCTTACTTTTTATCTCTAAGATTTCTTTTGTATAGTCAAGTCGCTCTACTATATTTTTGCTTATTAACTTCATCGCGCGATAATATAAACAATACACGCTAATATCGCCTATTTCAAAGCTAACATCGCTGTGCCAATGCCCGAAAAACCACCATTTCGGCACTTTATTATTATCAATCATAGTGCCATAAAGACGCTCTAATCGCAATGGATTTTCATCGTGCATTTTATGCTCGATATTTATGCGCCTCCCCAATTCGCCAAGAAAAGAATACGGACAAGTATGCGTAACGGCAATGTCAATCTTATCACTAAAATTTGTAATATTGCTAATCCCTAGCTCCATTTGCTCATCGGTGATTGCTTCGCCACGCCACCAAGATTTATTTGGCACACGATACGCTTTATCAACGCTTAATGCGCCACCCATTGTAAAGATATTATATCCTGCGATATTGTAGATTCGCCCACGCTTTAGGTGATAGCATTTATCAGCGATATATTCGCCACAATCTGCGCCGAATCGCTCCACGCTTTTTAATTGCGCTAAGCGATGAAAATTTTCGTGATTTCCATCGACAAAAAGCAAAGTGCAGGGCAAGGATTCGATGCGCTTTCTTAGTCGCTTTTCGCCTTTGCTGTAATGGATATTATTAAACTTATAATCCCACAGCACACCAAAATCCCCGCACACTATGATAAAATCATCAGCGTTATATTTAGGCAAAAAAATCTTATCAATGTCAATATTATTGTGCGTATCGCCAAAAAAATAGATATTTGACATATAAAACCCCTTATAGATTCAAAGTGTGCGATTATAACGAATTGTGCTTTAAAAAGCGATTTTGCGGTGGCTAATTTGGCGCAAATTAAGCAAAAAATAAAAAAATTGTGATAAGATTCGCCCTACAAAGTCGCAATATATGGAGGGGTCATCGTGTGAGGCTACCTCAGAACTGAGCTACTTTGCCACTTCTGTCTCTAACACACGAGGGATTTTAAGGGAGTGGAGATAATAGTTTTTGCACCAAAATATAAATCCAATATCACAAACAAAAATTTAATGGCAAATCAAGGGGCGAATCAATGGACAAAAAACTTGCAATATATTTTGATGGCGACAATGTATCGGCGGATTATGTGGAGTTTGTGTTTAGCAAATTAAAAGGCACAGATATTATTGTCAAACGAGCATTTAGAGATTGGAGTAAAACTAGTAATTGGAGTAAGGATTTATTAGAAAAATACGCAATAAAACCTGAGCAGATTTTTTCTTGTGCTAAGGCAAAAAATGCCACAGATATAGCCATAACCATAGCTGTGCTAGATGAAATAAATAAAGATATAGTAAGTGGAATTGTAATTGTTTCAAGTGATAGTGATTTTAGTGCGCTAATAGATAGGATTCGCGCAAATGGATTAGAAGCTATCGGCTTTGGAGAAAATAAAACATTGCTTAAATTAAGAAATGCTTATAATAAATTTATAGAGTTGCCACAAAAGAATATCAATAAGAATAAATCTGACAATAAATCAAAGACAAACCAATCCACACAAACCAAAACTGCTACACCAAAAACTCCAGCAAAACCAAAAGCGACTACAACTAAAACTATAGATGATACTCTTGATAAAGAAAAACTCGCCATCATAACAAAAGCATTTAAAGTATGTGAAGAAGACGGCTGGTGTGATATAGGCAAATTGGGAACTTATTTTAAAAATAATAATATTGATTCCAAAATATTTGGCAGTAGCTTGAAAAAATTTTTTAAAAAATATCCTAAAAATTTTGAGCTACAAGAAAAAGAGGGGAAAAAATCAAATAGTAAAAAACGCCCATTTGTGAAACTTAAGAAATAATCTTTACACACTTTTTATAGCTATCTAAAAGATTATCTTGCAATCTATCTGCATTACAAGTGTATGGTAGATTTGCAAGTTTTTTCACATATTGTGGGTATTTTTTGATATAAATGTTTTGAATCGCCCTTAGATTCGCCCTAACTTCGCCAAAATCAAGCCCCAAATTCCTAC
This sequence comes from Helicobacteraceae bacterium, assembly GCA_050873665.1. Taxonomy (GTDB): domain Bacteria; phylum Campylobacterota; class Campylobacteria; order Campylobacterales; family Helicobacteraceae; genus NHYM01. The sequence continues at coordinate 3,155 of JBNMJF010000021.1, read as the reverse complement.
TTGAAGTCTTAAAATCATCGATTTTAATATCTTTAAGTCGCCTATTGATTTTTAGACAACATTGCCATTTGTCAAGTATTGTCCATTTGCTTTCAGGTATTATCGCATAGACATTTAAAATATCATACGCAGGACTTAGAATTAGTTTGCCATTTCTATATATAAAACTAATATTTTTTGTATGCAAATCATTATTAAATAGCAAAGCATTTGCGTAGATATATTTTAAAAACTGCATTTTTTGCGTTGAATCTAACTTATTTTTTAGAAACGCACTTATGCTATCAATAGTTGCTCTTGTGCTTTTGCTACCTTGCATTAAAGTCCATAGTGATATTTGTGGTAATTTATTGCCGTTTTCATCTATGTCGAATCGCTTAATAATATAGTGATATTTTTGGTAATATTCATCGTAAATAAGCGCATTAAATGGCACTTCAAAACCAAACTCGCGCATAAAATTCATATTTAGATGCTCATTTAAGGGTAGATTCCAAAATCGCTTACTATTAGGTTTCAAAATAAAATCCGCATAGTTAATCTCAATAACGCCATCAATAATACTAACTTGTAGTTTATGTTGATAACCACTTAATGATAGATTTTGCTTAGGTTTTGATACAAAGTTTGGATAAGGATACAAATCATCTGATGAAAAATTATCATTCATTTTATAAGGCAAAATAAGTGGAAATGTTTGCTTCAATGCAAGATTTGACATTATGGGCTTTTTGAAATGCACTTCATTATCTTTCATCGAAAAATCAAAATCCCCGATAGCATTTTTAAGACAGCTCAAAAGTTCAATGTGATTTTCTATACCAAACGCATATAGCATTACCATTAAATCCAAGCCCTGTGGCAAAATATCTATCATCTCATTTTTTAAACTATCGCTGATTTCATATCTATCGCCCTTCTTTAGAAAGATTTGCCCATTTTCTAATTTACCATAAAGTTTTTTATTTTTATAAATAAAAATGGGCTTACTTAGCTTGTTTTTAGGCTCTGGGCGCATACTTAATCCTTGTCTAAGATTTCTTTTATTTTATCATTTATGTGATTTCTTGCGGTGAGATTTCCATAACATTGCGCGTGTAGATATTTTTTGGCATAGGTTTTAGCCCTAAATCCTTATCCACTAGCCATTTTTCAATAAAACTCTCCAAATAGCTCGAATCTGCGCCTATACCATTCATCGGGTCGCTATACGAATCTAACACCAAAGCGTTTCTAAAATATTTTGAATGCGCCTTAAAAATGGCATTATTAAGACTAAATCCCAAATGATATTGTAGCCATTGAATCGCAAACACCGCCGTTGTGCGAGTATTGCCCTCCGCAAATGGGTGAATCGCCCAAATATTGCCGATGAATCGCGCAATATATTTATTTTTCTCTTTAGGGATAAGGGCGTAATTCCTCTTTGCCTCCGCCTCAAAATCATATTGCAAATACTCTAACATTTCATCATAAGCACCATAACGCACGGATTCGCCACCTAAAATCGGCTCTCTTTTTGCGATATTGTAATCCCTAAATTTACCGACATATTTCTCATTGATTTGCCTAAAAACGCCACCAAACAGCCTTTTATGTATCGCATTTAGCGTAGTGTGCGAAAATGTAAATGTGGGCGTGTTTATCTGCTCTGCGATTCGCACTGCCACCATATCGCATTCCATTGTATTGCGCACATTTCGATTGGATAAATCCTGCTTTGTGTAATATTCTTGCAATATAGCTTCTAACGCGCTATAAGATTTGGCTTGATTTATAGATTCATAGAAATATTTTGACGGCACTAAATTATCCACTTGATTCATTCCTGCGCCTATTTCTAGGCTATCTATGTCATATTGTGGCTCGTCTTTCATTGCGTTTCCTTTGTGGCATTTTGTGGGATTAGATTCGCCCCTTCAAGCCTTTTGCCTAGCCTATCTAGCATTGCTTGAACCGAACCCGAATCAAAATATATGGTATCCATCATTATGAATTCCAAATGCTCACTATATTTTTCCAAGTCCTGCATTAGAAAATGCTTTAATTCGTGCCGTTCTTTGAAATCATTATCTTTGATGATTTTATAGACTTCATATACCTTTTTCACTCGACTATAAGGCATTTTTCGCTCCTTGTGTTTGATTTTTTTGCTTAATGAAATTTGTAGGTAAATATATTGTGTTAAGAAAATGCTACATAAATCGCCGTCATAAACAGCAAATTTATGTAGCATAAAGAGGCAATGTTATTTGTTTCTTTGGCGTGAGCGTGGCTGATAAATCCCTATATCAATGCAATATTTTTTTATCGTAAATACAGAGATTTTTTTCTTAAAAACATCATTGATGTTTTTAGAGATTTTAGGAAAACCCACGCCTTTTTCAACATAGACTTTTATTTCATCTTTGATTGAATCCAAAAACTCCACATTGCCATTTTTGATGATTTTCCTAGCGGAATTCGCTAACTCCTTGAATCTCGCCTTTTGTTCCTCGAAACTCACTTTACCTTTTGCCATTTTTTACTCCTTTATTTTGAATTTGAAGTGTTATTATAGCATAAAGAAATTTAATAATAAACTAAAAATCAATTTCTTTATGAAATTATTTATATTTTTATTGCTAATTCATTGTTTGTAAGTTTAGTCTTTTGATTTTATGCTTTTGCCTTGACTTTTGAATTTGGTTTGTGATATGCTTTTGCTACCAAAGTTTGCAATAGGAGATGCCTCAGTCGTGTGCGGTCGCATCATAATTGAGCGACTTTGCCACTTCTGCTTTTGCACACGGGAGCTATAAGGAAGTGGGTCTAATCCTAAATCACAAAAGCCAATCCGCTATATTCTCACAAATAAAAATGTTTCTTTTATAAATTAAGATTGTAGCCTAAAAGTGCGTGGATTTATAGCTAGTAAGGAGCGGAATCGAACCGCACATAGAGGAGCAAACTCCCCCCCCCCCTTCCATCTGGGTCATCTCTTACTAACCAAGCAAAATCATATCGCAAAAAAATTAGCAAGTCAAATATTTTTAGCTTGATTTTTGTTATAATGCGCTTTGGCAGTCAATGAAATGCTTTTTTAAAGCCAGTCGCCCGTCAAGACTTTGGGCTTGAGTGTAGGGGGTGTGGGCGTCCCTACCATTGACTGCTTT
>JBNMJF010000020.1:0-12734 GCA_050873665.1 Helicobacteraceae bacterium | reverse complement strand
TTTCTATTATGCGAATCTCATTGCCTATTTCTTTTTTATCAAACGCTTTGCCATCATTGCCAAATAGCAACACTTTTTCCTTTAGCTCAACCACATTTTCTATCTCATTATATGTGCCACCTGTGGCATTTGCAAGGTTTTTCAAAAGTCTTATATTTTCATCGGTGGATTCGTGCGAATTAAATGGCTTAATTGCAAAGATATGAATCTTTAATAAATTATCTTTATCGCTGCTTGTAAGCTGTGCTTTTAGACTCTTTGCTGCAAAAAGCACTCTTTCTAAATTTTGTGGGTCATCGGACGCGCCATTTGTGATGAGAAAAACTTCCTTTTTTAGCCCATTTGCATTAGTGAAATTGCGCATTCCCATAATCAACGCTAAATTTACCATATTATCAAAAGAAGCTAATCTATTTACACTTAACCCATTTACAGCGTCCGCAAAGTCCTCCGCATCATAAAAAGTGCCTAAATCACTCACTCTTATGTAGGTGAAAGTAACAAGCGAGAGTTTGGCAAATTGCTTTTCCCTATCGCCCAAAATGTGATTTCCCACAAATGGCGCAATGACTTTTAGTGCATCAATATATTCACTCATTGATTTATTTGTATTTAGCACGATTGCGACTTCTTTTGTAGGATTTTTGCTAAGATAAATATTAAAATCGCCTTGACTAAAATTGATGATTGTAAATTGCGTATTTTTGGCAATATCTTTGATTGTTAGCGTGTCGCCCGTAAGCGTGTAGCTAATCTCTCTATCGGGGCTTTTATATACGCCTTGCTTATCATCAAAAATCCCGCCCATAAGCACATTATTATCAAAGATAATGATATGATACAAGGTATTTGCATATCCATTGCCATCAATGGTATCGCCATTTTTGGCAATTATTACGCTTTTTTGTATGCCTTGAAATGGACTTTGAAGTGTAGGTGTGCGTTGCAAGGTGGGTGCGTTTTGTGGTGTGGGACGAGGTTTTGGGGTGGGTGCGGTAGTTTTCGCGCACCCAATGGCAAAGCACAAAGCGCATAATAGCGAAATGATGAGTTTAAAAACTTGCATTTTTTCTCCTTTGATTTGTGATATTTAATTGTAGCATAGTTTTAAGCAAGATTATTTAGTTTGGTAAAATTTATTATAAAAACCATAGATTTTTGTTAGAATCGCGGGGTTTTTTAAGATTTCAAAGATTTCAAAGGCAAAAATTGAAGCAACTTAAACTAAAAATTAGCGGAATGACCTGTGCGGCGTGTTCTAGCTCGATTGAGCGAAGCCTAAAGCGCAAGGATTTTATAAAATCAATCGAAGTTGATTTTATAAATGAATGCGCGAATGTGGCTTATGATGAGAGCAAGGCAGATGCGAATCAAATCATCGCACTAATAGAGAAGCTAGGCTATGGCGCGGATATTTTCACGCGAAATAGCGAATCTAAAAAGCAAAGTAATGACTATCTCATCGCCTTAACATTTGCAATTCCGCTATTTTGCGTGAGTATGGGAGCTATGGTGTTTGAAAATCTTGCAATGCGCTACGGCGCGTTAATTTGTGGCATAGAAATCGCACTACTTGCGCCAATCCTTTATGCTGGGCGCAAAATCTACACCAAAGGCTTTAACGCGCTTATCAAACTCGTGCCGAATATGGATTCGCTCGTATTTTTGGGGAGTTTGAGCGCGATTGCCTACAGCGCGTATATGATTGCAACTCTTGGGCTTGATAACCCACACATAGCGCACAAACTCTACTTTGAGAGTGCTGGGGTGATTATCGCGGTGATTATGCTAGGCAAAAGATTGGAGGCAAAGGCTACGGAGGGCGCGAAAAGCGGGATTGAATCGTTAAAGCGATTCGCACCCAAAACCGCGCTAAAATTAGACAAATTTGGCGAATCGCTTGAAGTGCGCATCGAATCGCTACAAATCGGCGATATTATCGCTGTGCCAAAGGGCGCGGCTTTTGGCGTGGATTGTGTGCTTTTAAGTGAATCTTGCGAGATTGATGAAAGCGTCATCACAGGCGAATCCAAGCACAAGCAAAAGCGCAAGGGCGAGTTGATTTACAGCGGAAGCGTGAATTGTGGTGAGATGATTCGCGCTAAAGTGGCTAATAGCGCGAGTGATTCGATGATTAGCAAGATAATCGCTTTGGCGCAAGAAGTCAAAAAAGCCCCCATAGCGCGAATCGCCGATAGCGTTTCGGCGTATTTCGTGCCTAGCGTGATTTGCGTTGCTTTGGTGGCTGGAATTGCGTGGGGTGTGGCAAGTGGCGATATTCACAAGGCGTTTATCATCTTTAGCTCGGCGTTGCTGATTTCTTGCCCCTGTGCGCTGGGACTTACCACGCCACTAAGCATTATAATCGCCACAAATATCGCGTCCAAACGCGCATTTTACTTTAAAAACGCGGAGAGTTTGGAAGTCGCTGCCAAAATCACCACAATGATTTTTGATAAGACGGGAACGCTCACAGATGGGCGTTTGCGCGTGATAGAGTGGGTGGATTCGCACCCCACCCGTCATTCTGAGCGTAGCGAAGAATCCAAAAATACCGACATTTTCCCACTCATCTACGCACTTGAATCCCAAAGCGAACACCTAATCGCAAAGGCAATTTTAGGCTATATAAAAGAAAATAGCGCGAATTTGGGGGCGAATTTGTGGGCGAATCTAAGCATTAGCGAAGTCAAAACCACCGCTGGTAAAGGCATTAGCGCAAAAGTGGAGGATAAAGTCGTGCGAATCGGCACAGCGGATTTTGTGGGCGAATCTTGCAAAATCGATTCGGCACTTTTGCAAAAAGGGGCGCAAATCCCGCATACCACTTGCTTTGTAGGCATTGATAAAGATTGCGTGGGATTTTTTGTCATCGCCGATAACTTGCGCCCAAACGCCAAAAATTTGATAGCAAATCTACGCACACAAGGCATAAAAAGCGTCCTTTTAAGTGGCGATAACGAAAAAAGCGTGCAATCTGTGGCGAATCTTTGTGAAATAACCGAATTTTACGCCTCCAAACTGCCACAAGATAAGTTAAATTTCATCAAAAAGGCGCAACAAAATGGCGAAATCGTGGGCTTTATCGGCGATGGCATAAATGACGCACTTGCCATAAAAGCCGCAAATATCGGCGTTTCGCTGAATTCTAGTAGCGACATTGCGATTAAGCAAAGCGACATAATTTTGCTAAATAATGACTTGCAAAGCCTAGCCACCGCGCTTTCTTTAAGTAGGCAAACCATTCGCAACATAAAGGAAAATCTTAGCCTTGCCTTTGTGTATAATGTGTGTGCGATTCCTATCGCGGTGGGGATTCCGCAACTCTTTGGTGCAAATCTCACGCTAACACCGATGATTGCAGGAATCGCAATGGGCTTAAGCTCGATAAGCGTCGTAGGAAACGCAATGAGGTTGTATCGATTCAAATAAAAGATTTGTCATTGCGAATCCTTGCCGAAAGGCAAGGCGAAGCAATCCAAAAATTTCGTCATATTAAGCAAATCCACGCCACCACTAATCATTACTTAAGCGTAGCGAAGTATCCAAATCACACAAATCCACACAAATCATAACGATTCGCCCCATAGATTCACCAAAAAAAATAATCCAAATTCGATTCCAAATCTACACATTTTTTACTTCCACGCAAAATTTTGATATTTTCTTTATGTTTTTAAGAAATCCTTAAGGGGGGGGGCAAATACAATTTCACTCGTCTTTTTAGACTAAATTTATTTTCAAAAAGGAGATTTAATGCTAAGTAAAATCTTAAAATTTTGCGCGTTAGGCGCATTAGCATTGGTATTCGCGGCGTGTGCTAAACCATTCATAGGGACAGAGCTAACCCCAGAGGGACATCAAATGTCATACTCACAAAGCAAACCTATGGGCTGTATGCTAGTAGGCGAAAAGCAAGGTATAGCGCGTAAAGGTAAAACAGATGCGACAATAGGGCAGTTAAAAGAAAGCGCGAAAAACGATATGGTAAATAACGCTGCTTTCTTACAACAAGTAGGCTCTAGCAAAGGCAACAAACGACTTGTAGCATATATCGCAAAAGAAGAATGGGGCTGTGGCAAACACGAAGCACCTTGCAAAGATAGAGAGCCAGACATAAGCGATGTAAGCATTCTAAAGGTTTATGGCGAAGTCTATGAGTGCAATTTCTAGTGCGCTAAATTGGCTAAGATTTGGCGCGGTGAGCGCGGTTGCGGTGGCTTTTATGGTGGGCTGTGGTGTTATTCAAGAACCCGCCAAAGCAGAGACACAAGCAGAGCAACTGCCAAAGCCACCATTTGAGCCAAAACAGCTAGAGGCACGGGCAAGGGGCATTAGCATTGCCAAAGATAGTCCTTATAACTGCAAAGTTTTAGGCGAAGCGGAAGGCAAAGATAATGCGCTGGATAAAAGTGGCGCTACAAAAGAGCTACTAAGAGAAAGCGCGTTGAATGATTTGCGAAATGAGGCGTCTTATATCGCAGGTGAGGGCAAACGAGTGATGATATTTATCACACGCGAGGAAGTCTTATGTGAAGGCACGGTGAATGGCACTAGGCGAAGCATAAATTGCGCCTTTAGCCTACCAAAAAGCGTGAAAAACGCCGTCTTAACCTCATATAAGATTCAAGCGCAAGTCTTTGAGTGCGGAGATAAGTAGGCTTATTTGCTTACGATTCGCGCTAGATTTTGGCAATAATGGGCTTAAATCTAGTGTGAATCGCGAAAGTTTCGTCATCGCGAGGCAATTTTAGCGAATCGCCAAAGCAATCCAGCTTTTTTCGTCATTGCAAATCTTTGCGTAGCAATCTAAAATCCCGTCATATTGTGCGAATCACCTAAGTGAATCCACGCTACTACTCGTCATACTAAGCGAATCTATGCCCTCCACGCCGTCATTGCGAGTGCTACAGCACGAAGTATCCATTTTGGCGAATTATAAATCAAAAGCGAATCGCTCACTTTAAGTGAATCTAAAAAACGAATCGCGCAAATCTACACAAAATAAAGTCCGCACGAAGTGCGAATCAATATAAAAGTTTTTGCTTCGTTTTGCTTTTGCAAAAAGTAGAGTCCCCTCTAATACCACAAACCATAATCTACTATAAAGGTTATTTTGATTCGTGTGATTTGGATACTTCGCGCTATCGCGCTCAGTATGACGATAAGGTTTTTTTATTTTTTTGGATTGCTTTGGCGAATCTACAATTCGCCTCGCAATGACAAGATTTTTGCCTTTAGATTCGTGTAACGAATCGCAATTCGCAGAATTTGCGAACGAAGTGAAGCAACCATCGAAGTAATGGCGGTGTGGTTTCTAATGCAAGTCTTGCAATGACGGCAATATTTTAGATTCAAGCGATTCGGTGCGGAAGTATTTTTAGGCGATTTCGTGGGTTTTCGAGCGTGAGGCTATGAGATAAGACTAGTCGTCTATCGAATAGCCGAACGCGACGAATCCCGCGAAAGCGTCACCCAGCAGGTTGCAAGGCATTAGCCGAAGCAAAAAAGACAAACGCGCTTAACTATTTCCGTCCTTCTATGTCGATTGTTAGCACCACCTCATCGCCTAACGCCGCATTTGGTGTGCCTGCTGCTATGCCAAAATCTTTGCGGTTGATTTTGCCATTTATGCTAAGCCCGATGACTTCCTGCCCTGCTCTGTCGTCCTTTGTAACGCCAAAGATTTCCACGCCAAAATTCACGCGTTTTGTAACGCCTTTGATTGTCAAATCAAACTCGCCGTTGTTGCCACTCATCTTTACTAGCTTCAACTGCGCTTTGGGGAATTTTTTCGCATCAAAATAATCAGGGTCTTTGATATGCTCATCGCGATTTTTGTTGTTTGTGTTGATAGAGTTTATATCCACTTCGCCATTTAGCGCGGTTAGTTTGCCATTATCTGCACTTAAGCTACCATCAAACTTGCCAAAGTTGCCTTTGACATTGCTAACGCTTAGGTGCTTAATCCTAAACTCCACTTGCGAATGCGTGGTATCTAGCTTATAATCCGCCGCGTTCAATCCTACGCAGAATAATCCTGCCAATAATAAAACAAATGCTTTTTTCATCTGTATTTCTCCTTTTTGATTTAAATTTTGGAGCAAAAATTCTAATGAAAAATTGTCAAATTCTTATTAAGAAAACCGCGCTAATTTTTAAAAATCCCGCATTTGCCACAAGATTCGCCCATAAGATTCGCCCCTATTTTAAGAAATCTAGCGTATAGCTATCCTCAAAATCACGCAAAAGCAATTCTTTTACGCTTAGGCGCGGATTTTTCCCCTCTAAAATCTCATAGACTTGCGCGGCAATGGGCGTGTAGATATTGTGCTTTTTGGCTAATCGAACCACCGCTTTTGTGCTAAGCACACCTTCTGCCACTTCGCCTAGCGAATCCAAAATGCGATTTAGCGGGACATTTTTGGATAGCTCGTTACCCACGCGATAATTGCGCGAGAGAATAGAATTTGTCGTTAGAAACAAATCTCCCGCCCCGCTAAGCCCCAAAAATGTGCTTTCCTCCGCGCCAAAAAATTCCCCGAATCGCGCCATTTCCACAAGCCCACGCGCGATTAAAGACGCCTTTGCGTTATTGCCTAGCTTTAGCCCATCAGAAATCCCAGCCGCAATGGCGATGATATTTTTATACGCTCCAGCGACTTCGCCACCGATGACATCGTTATTCACATAGACTTTGATAAAGTTTGGAAAAATCTTAACCGCACCCTCGATTTTTGCCTTTGTGTGAATCGTAAGCGCACAGGGCATTCCCTCCAGCACTTCACTCGCAAAGCTAGGACCCATAAGGTAGCCGACATTTTTATGTTTGCAAACTTCCTCGAAAATATCGCTCATAAATGCGCCAGATTCGACCTCGATGCCTTTAGATGCGATTAGCACGACAGATTTGGGCGCGAATCGCATTTTGCTTAGCATTTCGCGCATTGCTTCGCTTTTTATGGCAATGACAATATAGTCGCATTTTAGGGCAGATTCAAGGCTTATTTGCGTAACTTTATGCGTGGGAAAGCTATTTAAAAAGCGCAATTCTCTCCGTGAGACAATGCCGACATCGTTTTTTTGGCTTAGTGCGTAAGATAGGGCGCGTCCCCAAATACCTCCGCCGATAACCGCTACGGGCGGATTTTTGCTTGTGCTTTCGCTAGTTTCGTTGCTCATTTTTTATGCCTTTTTTTACATTTTGGTTTTTGCGACAATCCCCATAAGGCTTAAGCCTGTGGTGATTGAGAGCGATACAATCTTTAAAATACCGCAAATCGCGCCCTCATTTGGCGAATCAATAATCTTAAATGAGTTGTAGCAAAAATGCAATTTGGAGGCTAGATTTTTAAGGTATTCTGGGAGTTTTTGCATTGCCCTTTCATTAAATGCGCTCTCCAAAATATGTGGCAACAACAGCGCGTAAAAAAGCAAATCTTTCCATTCATTTTGCAGATTCGCAATGTCAAAATTCGCCTTTGCGCCACTTTTAGCCAAAAGCGTGTGAATCCTTGCATTAGCGTAGTTTATGTAAAAAATGGGATTGGTCGAATCCTGCGCGTTTAAGTCCGCAATGTCAAATTCTAAATGCGTGTCGGCGCGTTTGGTTAAAAACACGAATCGCAAAGCATCAATGCCGATTTCATCAATGACTTCGCTCATCAGTATGAAATTTCCCGCCCGTTTGCTCATTTTATAAGGCTGTCCGTCTTTTAGCAAACTCACCATTTGCGATAAAAGCACTTCTAATTTGCCCGAATCAAAGCCCAAAAATGCCACACTAGCTTTGATTCGCGCGATATAGCCGTGATGGTCTGCGCCCCAAATGTTTATGTATTTGTCAAATCCGCGCTTAAATTTGTCATTGTGATACACAATATCTCCCGCTAAATAGGTGGGTTCGCCCGATTCGCGGATAATCACTCTATCTTTTTCATCACCAAATTGCGTGGATTTTAGCCACACTTTGCCATCACTCTCATACAAAGCATCATTTGCCTTTAGCGTCTCCAAAGTCGCATTTAGCGCAGGAATGAGCGATTTTTCGCTGATGAAATTATCAAAGGCGATATTTGCGCTTTGCAAATTGCTTTTGATTAAATCCATCATTTGCTTTACGCAAAATTCACGCAAATTAGGCGTTTTGGCAAAATCATCGCCAAAATGCGCGATTGCGTCCTTTGCCAAATTGATAATGTATTCGCCTTTGTAGAGATTTTGGGATTTTGCTTGAGATTCTGCGCCTTGCGAATCGAGCGTAGAATCGTGTTTAGAATCGCCTGAAATATCCGCGCACAAAACGGAATTTACCAAATTGTCAATTTGGCTTCCCGCGTCATTTATGTAGTATTCTGTGGTGATTTTATGCCCTAAAAAGCGTCCGATTCGCGCCATCGTATCGCCCCAAATCGCGCCTCTAGCGTGTCCTATGTGGAGCGGTCCTGTTGGATTCGCGCTGACAAATTCTAATAAAATATGTTCGCGTTTTGGATTTTTGCCTACTTTGTGCGCCGAATCCGCCGAATCCTTTAGATTAGATTCGCCCGAATCTCGCTTTGTAGATTCGCCCCTAAAATCGCCACGATTTAAAATTTCACCAGCAATTTTTGCTAAAAATTCATCGCTTAAGTGAAAATTCACATAGCCATTTACCACTTCAATGTGGCTAAATTGCGGTAGATTCGCTAACTTTTCTTTTAAATTTTCCGCGATTTCTTTGGGATTTTTTTGCAGTTTTTTTGCCAAAGTAAAAGCCATTGGCGTGGCGAAATGCCCCATTTTAAAGTCTTTTGGGACATTTAAAATCGTGTCGCACTCAAGCGTTGAATCTAAAATATTTTTTATCGTGGCATACATTTCGCACTCCTAAAATTTTACTAGATTCACGCTAGATTCGGCTAAAATTTATACTTTTTGTTCGTCTTGGACTTTTTGTGTGGGCTTATCCTCCACTTCTTTCCCAGCAATCGTCTTAATATTGCCCTTTGAATCCTCTTCATCATCTTTTACGGCGTTTTTAAAGTTTTTAATCCCTGCGCCCAAACCTTTCGCTAACTCGGGGATTTTCTTACCGCCAAAAAGCAACAAAATCACCACCAAAATAACCACTACATTCCAAAAACTCGGTGCCATTTTCTCTCCTTAAAATCAAAAGTTGCGAATTATACTATAAACTTCGCTTAAATTTGTTGATTTAACTTAAATATTTCTTTGCAAGTTCGCCGAATCGCTCATAGACTTTCTCAAAATCAATGCCATAAGAGCGCGTATTGCCAATGGCGGTGATAAAATTCGTATCGCCACTCCAGCGCGGCAAAAGGTGCAAATGCAAATGCGCGGGAATCCCCGCTCCGCCACTTTGCTTGATATTCATACCCATATTTATGCCACTCGCGCCGTAATCATAAAGGATTTGCATCGAATCTTGCGCGATTTTAAAGAGCGAAAGCCAAATGTCGCGTGGCAATTTCTCAGGCGAATCTGCGTGTGTATGCGGGACAATCAAAATATGCCCGGGCGTGTAAGGAAACTTATTCATAACGATGAAAAGCTCATCATTGCGGAATATGACTTTGTTTGCGCTATCATTGTGTGGCTCTTTGGAAATACCGCAAAATACGCACTCATTTTGCTTATCACTAAAATAAGCCTCCCTCCACGGCGCATATAAAATATCCATTCGCAAGTCCTTTTCTTAAAAAGTTTATTTAGAAATGGCATTGTAGCATAAATGGGAGAGTGGGACTCTACTTTTTGCAAAAGCAAAAAGTAGCAAAAACTTTTATATTGTTTTGCATTTTATTTTTTAGATTCGTGGCTAAAAGCCACGACAACGGAAGGATTTTCGGTATGGCTTTCGTAGTTTTTGGCAAATTTTGGGGTTGAGACTAGACTTGGTGTCTGCGAAACCCCGAAATTTGCCAAATCTGCGAAATGCTTATCTAAAGGCGAATTGAATAAATTGTTTAAATATAGTTTGGTGCGTCATTTGCGAATAGTATCAAATCCCCACTATGCGAAAACGACGACAATATACTATTCAAATTCATCTTATCTTTTAGAATGATTTTTTGCGCGTTTGTGATATTTCGCGCCAAAATCGCAGAGTTCAAATCCCCCGTGATTATGGCAATATCAAAGATTCTATCAATCAAAAGCGCGAGTTTGGTATTATTTTCTACGCTACTTTCCACTAGCCCCGGGGTAATAATAATCTTTTTGCCACCTTTATGCAGTGAGCTTAGGCGAATCGCCTCCTCCATTCCGCCCAAATTGCCATTAAAACTATCATCTAAAATGAGCTTAGAATTAACCTCGATTTTTTCTAATCTATGCTCAACTGCCCTTAGATTTTCCACGCTTTTTTGAATCTCTTTTGCACCTACCCCCAAATCCTGCGCGATTGCCACCGCTACGGCGATATTTGCGATATTAAATTTGCCTAAAATCTTTGTCTCAAAGTCGATAAAATCTTTGCCGACTTTTAGGCTAAATTTTGTCTGCTGTAGTGTCGAATCGACATTTTTCACTTCGCTTGGGAATCGCACAATTTTTGCGCCATTTTCTAACTCTGGAATTTCGTTATCCTTAAACAAATACACGCGCTCTAAACGCTCTGAGTTTAAAATCTCATATTTTGCCTCTTTGGTGTTTTCGATGCTTTTGAAATACTCCAAATGTGCCTCGCCGATTTCGCCAATGACGGCGATTTGGTGATTTAAAAGTTTGGCGATTTTATCAATGTCGCCTTTTTGCCTAGCTCCCGCCTCAACAATGTAAATATCCGCCTCTTCAGGCAAATTGTCGTTAATATCGGCAATAATGCCACCGATAGTATTCACACTGCGTGGCGTGGCGTAAGTGTGGTATTTTTTGCAAAGCAATGCGTGGATAAAATTTTTCATACTTGTTTTGCCAAAAGACGCCGTTACGGCGATAATCTTAAGATTTGGCATTGCGGAGAGCTTCTCTAAGGCGAGATTGCGATATTGTCGCATAATGATTATTTCGCTAATTTTAGACTCCAAAAGCGCGACTACAAGGGCGACAAACGATGAATATTGTGGCAAATCAAAGAGCGATTCAAGCACGAAATCAATGGTTAAAAAAATCGTTAGCGTGATAAAAAATCGCTTAACACGATTCGTCCAAACTAACTTTTTATCAAGGCGATAATACCACACGCCAAGCAAAATAATATGAATCCCCAAATAAAAGCAAAAAAACTGCCCGAATCCATAATATTCCATCGCAAAATACAGCGCAAACGGCACTACCAAATAAATAAAATGCCACCGATACTTCGTGTGCTTGGTAAAAGTGCGCCAAATGCTGTAATTATACCATTGCAGATTTTGTAGCAGATAAAATCCCACTGAAAGCATAAAGATGAAATGTGTCGCTAATGTAACTGCGCGTGGTATTTCAAATGATTGCAATAAATCCAAAAATTCCATTTAAAGTCCTAAAGTGTTGATTGTGGTTGATTCGATAAAATCAGCATTGTGCGAATCTAAAAAGAAAAAATGGTCGCCACTAAGCGCGAAAAACGCCGAATCTTTTATCAAATCTCTCATTTTTTTCCCCAAATATAATGGCACGGCTTCATCGTTTTTACCCCAAAAAATCAGCGTTTTTGAGGGATTTTTTGCGGGATTTTTGCTTTGATTCGCCCCCAAAAGCGCGAATCGCTCACTAAAATCCTCTCTCACCACAATCTTAAAAGTATCATACATATTTTGGCTTAAGCCCTTTGCGTCCGCGCTAATCAAAAATTTTGCCTTTAAGTGAAAAATCCTTGCAATTTTAGCGAATTTTATTTTTAATCTTACTTTAGTGCTTTGCTTTTTTAGCAAACCAGCGGAGGATAATAGCACCAAATGCGGAGGATTCGGCGAATCTACGCTTAAATCTTTTGGCGAATCTATCGAATCCGTGCGCGAATCTATCGAATCTAACGCCAAAATCGTAGCCACTTTGCCACCAAAACTATGGGCGATGATGATTTTTGGCGCAATTTGTAGCGAAGTAAGAAATTTTCGCACAATCCTTGCATAAAACTCCGTATCTAGCACAAAATTATTATCACTGCCGCCAAAGCCGGGCAAATCCACATAAAGATGATTTAGGCTTTTGAAACGCGTCCCAAACGCACTTTCCATAAGCTCTTTAGTCGCGCCCCAGCCGTGCAAAAACAGCACCCACGAATCGCTTTTATTATCAATAATCTTATAGCTTAAAGAAAATTGCCTTGAATCTACGCTAATGTCCCTAAGTGCCAAAATCCTTGCCTTTTTATGTCTATTTTTGTGGCATTATAACATATTTTTTGCCACGCAAATTCTATGCTATAATTCCGCATTTATTCACCACAATTTTTAAGGAATCACAATGGAATTTGAAACGATTATCGGGCTAGAAGTCCATGTCCAGCTAAATACCAAAACTAAGATTTTTTGCTCTTGTGCTACTAGCTTTGGCGAAGAACCAAATAAAAATGTCTGCCCCACTTGTCTAGCACTGCCCGGGGCGTTGCCTGTGCTAAATAAAGAGGCGGTAAAAAAGGCAATCCAATTTGGCACGGCAATCGATGCGCAAATCAACCAAAACTCCATTTTCGCGCGAAAAAACTACTTTTACCACGACTTGCCAAAGGCGTATCAAATCTCGCACTATGAGATTCCAATCGTGGGACGCGGGAAAATTGAAATCGAGGTGGATTCTCAAGCCCA
>JBNMJF010000019.1:0-12744 GCA_050873665.1 Helicobacteraceae bacterium | reverse complement strand
ATCCACCTCAAAATAAGATAAGCCACTTTCACTTACCCACATTTGATAACGATGCAATTCAAAGTGCGATATTTGGCTCAAGCACTTTCTTTGACATTCATACCATAAAACAAGCGGACAAATTTTTTAAAGACGGGGCAAATATTTTAGATATTGGCGCAAATATTGGCAATAACGCCGTATATTACGCAATGATTCGCAATGCTAATAAAATCTACGCATTTGAACCTATAAAGGACACTTTTGAGATTTTGCGTAAAAATATTGAGTTAAATGCGTTGCAAGATAAAATCTATCCGTTTAATATTGCATTGGGTGTGCAAGATGGCAAGGCGAGTATCAAAAATCGTCCAGTGGATAATTGCGGTGGGACAGAGATTAAAAACGATGATAGCGGGGATTTGATTGTCAAAAGCCTTGATAGCATTGAATTTAAAGAGAAAATAGACTTTGTAAAGATTGATGTGGAAGGATTCGAGGCGCAAGTTTTGCTTGGCGCAAAGGAATTTCTTAAAAAACATAAGCCCATTATGGTAATAGAAATGCACATTCATAACTTTAGCGAATCGCACAAAGCATTGCAATCGGTGGGTTATGAAATCATCGAAAAATTAAGCGAATATGATTATATATGTGTAGCAAAGTAGGTTGATTGCGTTAGTTTATCACTATTACAATTTAGGCGAATCCCTAAGCGAATCCTAGCGATTCGCCCTTAAAATCCCACGCGATTCGCGCTTAGATTCGCACAAATCTTGCCTTATGAGATTCGGCGAATCTTAGCTCACATAAATCATTATCGTTTTTAGAAAAGCGACTTCTTTTTTGTTTTCTACTGAGATTTTATTATAAATTTCTAGTATTTTTTTGTGTGGCGTGATGATTTTGGTTAGCTCATCATTTTTGCCAAACATTTCCACATACTGCTCCAAAGTCCCATACCAATCGATAGTTTTGGATTCATCTTTTTTGGGCGGATTGTCTTTAGATTCGCCACCTTTGCTAGATTCGCCCGAATTGCCCGAATCATCTTTTTGCGCACTCTGCGTGGATTCAAGTGCTAAATCAATCTCATTTATATAGCTTATATTAAAAATGCTCTCAATCTTTTCTTTGAAAAATGCGATATTTAGATACTTCTCTACTTCCCTATACACCGCCTCTCCATTGCCCTCACTAGCAAATCCCAAAGCGCGTTCAAAAATATCGCTAAAATGCTTTGTGAGATTGATATATTCCGCCGTGCCTTTAAGCGAATCGTATTTTTGAATCTGCGTGTAGATCTTCGTAAAATCCTTTTGGCTATAAAGCTGCATAAATTCTAATTTCAATAAAATGGTATTTTTGCGATTCAGTGCCACCGCTTGAAATGGCACAAATTTTAGCAAAATCTCTAGCAACTCTAACGCCTTTTCATTAGCATTTTTTGCCTCTAACTCGTTGATTGTAGCTAAAATCTGCTCTCCAAAAACTAACGCCTTTTTATAATTTGTCGTAGTTTTTATGGCACGAAATGATTCAGATAGCTTAAAAAAGTCTCCAAATTGCTTTGCCTTAAAAAGCCTATCTGCCTCTTGGAATTTCGCCGCGTTTCGCAACAAAATGTTAATCGTCTCTTTTTTGCTAGGCACGGCTTGCCACGGCTTTAAAATCTCAGTGGCTTTGTTTAAATCCTCCGTGCTGTTGCGCAATAAAAGCTCTTTTGCAGCCTCAAACGCCTCATCATAGAGATTTTCTAATCTTTCAAACTCGTAAGTTTCCTTTAGATAGGTATTTTCGTTGATGATTTGATAGCAAAGCGCGTAGTCCTTGTCGTTGATTGCGTCCCTTAGCTCTTTTGCTGCGCCGATATTGCGACTAAACTCATCAAATGCTTCTTTTTTATCGCTATCCTCAAAAAAGATTCGCAAATCCGCGATGATTTTGGCAAAATTCTCTTGTGAAGGATTTTCGCCTAACGAATCTTGCGCTTTTTTAAACGCCTCCGCCCATAGCTTATCTTTTAGCGCGATATAGCTTTTAAAGCTTTTAAATGAAATATTATGCGATTCGGCGATTTCACAGGCTTTTTTTAAGTCGCCCTTTGCCACCGCGCCATTAAATTCGCCCTCGAATCTCGTCAAATCAAAAATCTCCAAATACCCACTAGCAAATCCCAAATAAAGTTTCGCGTCAATCACGCGCATAGAGGCAATGCCGTCATTATCCAACTCGACATTAAAGCCGTGTTTATTTTTCTCTAAATCCAAGTAGTTCAAAAACTTCTCGCGCGTCCCCATATAGGCGAAATTATCGTCCTTTGTCATACCCACGCGCGTAAGCCACGATTCGTAATTCGCCTTTATGTCAAGGGTTTTGTTTGCAATGTCATAGATTCCACTCTCGCCGTTGCTACACACAAAAAAGATTTTGCTATCATCATCAAAAAATGTCATATCTTCTGCCACAGCGTTTGTCTCAAACTCGCCGATGATTTTATTGATACCCATATCAAAGACGCAGTTTGTGTTGTCATAAGAGCTATAAACCACTAGCTTTTGCCTTTTGCCTAAGTGAATGTTTGAGATATAATCAGGGCGGGGGGGCAAAATATTTGCGATATTGAAATTTGGCATTGTGAAAATAAATACCTTTCCGTCCTCGCCACCGCTAACCATATACCTACCATTTTTGGCGAATCGAATATTATAAATATCATTTCTATGCCACGATAGCGTCTTTATGGGCGTTAGGACGCCGTTATAAATATGCAAAATGTGGCAGTTTGGGGAGCGTGGCTCACCGATTGCGATATAGCCATTCATTGATAACGCACAAGCTTTGCTAAATTGGTGCTGTGGCTCGTAGTCAAAGAGCTTTTTAGCGTAGATAAACTCGCCGTCCCGCAATTCATAAAGATTGTAGTTTGAATCTAGCAAAATAACGCTTTTTAGCTTTGAATCTAGCGGAATCACATTGGCTATGGAGGCTTCTAAATTGCCATAACTCGCGCCTATGGCTAAAAGACTTGCATTGAGTTTGTATTTTATCGGTGGTGGTAGCATAAAATTTCCTTTGATTTTTGCAATATATTGGCTTTAAATCGCCATTTAGGCGAATGTGTTAAATTTTGGGGATTTTGGTTTGCGTGGATATTTAGATTTGTGCGAATCGCCACACAAACCTAAAGAAATTTTAAAATTTCATCGTTTTTAAATGTCGCCAAAGTCTTTTATGCCATTTTTCTTTTCTTTTGATTGGTTTTTGTTCGATAAAGAGATTTTTATCAAGTGTGATTCCAAAAAATACTTCCGACATTTTATTTACAAAATCAAACGGCGTAAGATTTGCAAGAAACATTTTATAGTATTTTGGATTCGAGTAAAATTTAGTCCAAACCCTAAAATAAGCCAAGTCATCGACTTTTTGTGAAAATTCTTTTTTATAATCATCTCCAAAATAATCTTTACAAAATTCCTTAAAATCGTTAGTAAAAGCAAAATTTGCAACACCCCACCCTGAATTTTGAAAGAAAGACGGCAAATAGTTATGATTCGCATTCACAATAAACCAATCAAGATTCATAGCTTGGTGAATCAGACATTGTATTTCTAGTGGTGGAAAAGAGTTGCATTCTCTAGTTAGCACGATAAAAGTCGTATTTGGTTTGCATAATAGTGCAAAATGAGCAGTAGTGCCCATAGTCGTGGCTACCTCTCTAGCATTATTCATTAGATAAGCCATTTTTGTGATTGAAAATTCCTCTGGGTAGATGATTTCATATCCGCGATTTCTAAAAAATTCCTCATAAATTTGCTCATTTAAAAAGCATTGTTGTTCTCTATGCCCCCATTTTGAGTGGCTTAGATAGATTTTATCAAATGATTGCTCTTTGGCACAAAGTTTATTTGCATTTTGGGCAAAAGTATGATAAATTTGCGGATATTCTTTTGTGTAGCCCAAGCCTTCAACTTCCCACCTATTATGATTTAAACTCTCTTCAGGGCAAGTTATATGTTTAAATTGTGTCGGCTTTTCTATAAATACGATTCGGCTCTCATCGATGCCAAAAAGTTTCAAAAATTCACAATAACACTCTTTTGTCAGTGTTGCACTCTCGCCCCATTTCCCATAAATTTCACAGCCTATAAAGATGACTTTTCTTGTGTCTTGCGGGTTTTGGATAATATACCATAGCCTTGATATTGCTATAAGTAAAATATGCCCAAAATGCACATGATGATTGCCACAAAGTATCACAGATTCGTCAATGTAAGTTAGATTTTCAATTTTATTTGGATAAAAGTTTGCGTATGGTTTTTCGCTATCCATTCCAGCAACCACTTCTAAACTACCATTTTTATAAATACCACCATACATATTGCAATTATGCCCATCATTGTATGGCATTGCTATACCTAAATCTATTTCTTGCACTTCTAGCGTTCTATCATAAAAGTAATTTTTAGCCACAGCTTCTTTGTAGGTGCTTGTCTGTGAAATATAAACGCGCTTGGTCATTTTAGACCTCCGCCTTTACATAAAGCTATGTTAGATTTGTTTATATTGTGTGGGTAGAAGTGGGTTGAATCTATCGAATTTGTGGTGCTTGAATCGCTCGAATCTAGTGTCGAATCACCTAAATTCTTAGTATTTGCTGAATTTAAGTTAGGCTTAAGGTTGCGCTGTTCTCTCTCTCTCTCTCTCTCTTATTAGATTCAAAGAAATCTTTGAATTGTTTTGTAGTAATGTCGGCTATTGACATTGTGTGTCCTTTGTGTAAAAATTAAAAGCGGAAGTATAACATAAATTAGAATATTTTGCTTTTATAATCATTGCTTATATTTGTATTAAAATCACTAGTGGGGTGCGAATCTTGCAAAATTAAAATTATTTTTTATACAATTCCGCATTTTTGCCTTAAAAAAAGTGCAAATCTAAATCGCAAAAAGCGCACAAATCCAAAAAAAGCGCAAAAGCAAATCAAAAAGCGCGAATCCAAACCAAAGAGGATAAAATGAAGCAAGTTTTAATCATCGCAGAGGGCAAAGTCGCTAAGATTTTTATCGAATTTTTGCTTGAAAAATATTACTCGCATAATTTTTACACGATTGTTACAAGCGATAGCGCGATTTTGAGCCTAAATTTTAAGCAAAATTTCAATCTCTTAAAGTTAGAGCCCACCTCGCCATTTTTCCTATCTCCGCTTATCAATCGCAATCTTTATAGCATTTTTGTGATTGTCCCAAATCCATCTAAATGCAACGAAGTTTGTCGCATTATCCGTGGCATTTCCGCTGAAATCCCTATCATTTTATCCTGCAAACAAAAATCCACGCTTAGCCCAGCGTTGCAGGGCGATTTGAATGTGCATACGATTTCTATGGATTTTTTAGGCGCGAAAGCCTTAATCGAAAAAGTGCCAAATATCCCCATAATCGCGCGAGGATTCGGGCTAAATAGAGGCGAGATTATGCAAATAAATGTGCCTTTTGGTAGCTCATACACTTACATTAGCGTGGGTTCGATTTTGCAAAAAGGGTGGAGCATTGTCGGCATTTATCGTAAAAATAGCTTTTTGCAAGTCAAGCCCACAACGATTATTTTGCCAAACGACAGCATTTTGGCAGTCGGTGAGCCAAAGATTTTGGTAAAGATTCATAGGCGCATTAGTAGCAACAAAAATAGCTTTCCTGCGCCCTTTGGACGGGATATTTTCGCATATATCGATTTTCGTGCGTGTGATAGAGATGAGGTGGCAAATATTATCGCTGATTCGCTGTGGCTACACAAAAAAATCAAAAATGATAATTTAGTCATAAATATTCTAAACCCAAGCGACATAAATATGTTAAATGATATAAAAAGCCTAGCGCGGGAGGATATTAGCGTCATTGTGGATTATGATAAAAAAAGCGTGGTAGAAAAAATCGCCCAAGATTCGGCTAAAAAAATGGGCTTAATCATCGCGCCGTGCGGAATCTTTAGCGATTCAAAAAATCGCAAGATTTTATATAAGGCGAATCGCCCCATTTTAAAAGTCGGCAAAGCCACTCGCCTAAGTGAAATAGGCGATTCGCTAGTGATTGCAAACTCGCTCCACACGCAAAATATCGCCTATACGATTGTGGATATTAGCTCACAGCTGAAGTTGCAAATCCGCCTTTATGAGTTTGACTTAGACGGCGAATATGATGAGATTTTAAGCACTTATTATCGCAACTTAGGGCGAATCTTTAACAAAAAAGTCGATATTATCCGCACTCACGCCAAAAATCCGCTTTTTTGGCTACACAATAAAAGCGTTTTGCAATTTATCCCGCTTGAAATTTCGCTACTAAAAAGCAAAGTGCGGTGGCTTTTAGAGAAAAATTCAAATTATTTATCGCTTTTCATTCACAAAAATCCGCAGATTTTGCTACCAATCTAATTTTTATGAAAAAAATTATAAAATACGCGCCAAAATTTTTAGCAAAGAAGCATTTATGAAAGATTTAGAGATTGATTTAAAAGAGCGCAGTTACGCGGTGCATTTTGGCGATGATTTTGAGATTTGCGGATATAAAAAAGTGCTAATTGTCTCAAATCCCAAAGTTTTTGCACTGCACGGGGCGAATCTAATAAGTAAAATCAAAGCCGATTCGGCGTTTGTGGCGACTATCAAAGATGGCGAAAAATACAAAAATATCCAAAGCATAAATGAGATTTTAGACAATGCTTTTATTCACAAATTGGATAGAAAATCGCTCATCATCGGCTTTGGCGGTGGTGTGATTACGGATATGGCTGGATTTGCGGCGGGGATTTTTGAACGCGGGATTGATTTTATCAACATTCCTACCACGCTTTTGGCGCAAGTCGATGCGAGTGTGGGCGGGAAAACGGGCGTAAATAACGACTTTGGCAAAAATCTAATCGGGCTTTTTCACCAGCCCAAAGCCGTTTTTATCAATCCCAAATATTTGGATTCGCTACCACTGCGCGAGTTAAAAGCAGGGATTGCGGAAATCATAAAAATTGCTGTGTGTTTTGATAAAGAATTTTTTGCGTGGTTAGAGGGTGCGAATCTATTAAAATCTAGCGCGGATTTAGAAAATGCGATTTATAAAGCAGTAGCGATAAAGGCAAAAATCGTGGCGAGTGATGAAAGGGAAGGCGGGATTCGCGCTGGGCTAAATTACGGGCATACTTTTGGGCATATTATCGAGCTTTTGGGGAATTACACGGAGTTTTTGCACGGAGAGGCGGTTAGCTTAGGCATAATAAAAGCAAATAATTTGGCACTAAAATTAGGCGCAATTACGACAGATGAGGCGAATCGCATTAAAAATTTATTGCTAAAAAATGGATTGCCGATTGATTACAAAGTGCAAAATAAAGAAGATTTTTATCAAAAATTTTATTTGGATAAAAAAAGCCAAAATGATAGGATTCGCTTTGTGATTCCAAATGGCATTGGACAGATGAAAATCGTTGAAAATATCGATAAAAACTTAATTTTAGAGATTTTGTAGGGGGTAATTTTTGCGCATAATTTTATTTTTTGTGATTTTTGTAAATGCGCTTTTTGGCGCGGATTTGGCGAGTTTAGATGCGCAAATTAAAAGCAACGCGTGGATTGTAAAATATAAAAATTACAACGAATACAATCAAGTCGTGCGCGAGACACTGCGCTTACAAAACAAACTTGATTCGCTAAAGCAAAGCAATTTGGGCGATTTAGCGACTATCGATTCGCTAGAGCAGCGAATCCATACGCTTCAAATGCAAGAGGAATTGCTACGAAACTACAAAAACGAGCCATACAAGGAGCTTATGCAAGATATTAGCGAAACGCCAAAGATTACCAATCCATTTCTTATTCAAAGCGGATATTCTTACATTAAAAACCTAAACGCGCAGTTAGCCACGATTCAATCAAACTATAATGATTTGCAAAATCTCTTATCAATGCTAAATGAAAAAATCGCTATTTTGGCGAATTTGCCAAAGGGCGAATCGCAAATCGAGCTAAAAGAGACGCAAAATATGGTAGCTGAGCTAGATTCAGCTAAGAAAATCTTAGAGCTTTATATGGATATTTTTAAGAAAAATGCAAACGATAATATCGCTAAAGTGAATGCCGCCATAAAGGCGGAGGCGTTGAAGTTGCTGTATATCATCGGTGCTATGGCAATTATTTCAGCCCTTTCTTTTATAATAAAATTTATTTTAAAAATCTACGCACAGCACGAAGAATCAAGCGGTTCATATACAATCAACAAAGTCATAAATGTCTTTAATATTTCGGTGATTGTGCTAATTTTGCTTTTTGCATATATCGAAAATGTCGCTTATATCATCGCAATCATCGGTTTTGTATCGGCTGGATTTGCCATTGCGATGAAGGATTGGTTTATGAGCTTTTTTGGCTATATGGTGATTGTGGGCGGTGGAATGGTAAAGTCTGGCGATAGGATTCGCGTAGTAAAAGACGGCACGACTTATGTAGGCGATGTGATTGACATATCAATGCTGCGAATCACGCTTTACGAAGATGTAACCTACACCACTTACAGCGAAAATCGCCGTGCTGGGCGAATCATCTTTATCCCAAATAATCTCATCTTTACCACAATGTTTGCAAACTATTCGCACGAAAATATGAAAACCGCGTGGGACGGCGTGGATATAACAATCACTTTTAAGTCAAACTACAAAAAAGCCCTATTTTTAGCCTCCCAAATTGCAAAAAAATATTCTAGTGGCTACACCGAATCCACGCGCCGAAATTTGAACTTGCTAAAAGTAAAATATTCCATTAGGGATATGAATGTCGAGCCACGCGTGTTTAGCTTTATCGTGCCAAATGGCATAAAGATTTCCGTGTGGTTTCAAACGAACGCCTATGCGACTTTGATGCTTAATTCGCTCATTTCTGGCGAGGTTATCGAGGCTTTTACGAGTGAAAAGGACATTGAGATTTCTTATCCTACGACAACGATTGTGCCAAAAGAAAGCGATTTAGGGGCGAATCCGCCGAATCTAAGTGCCGATTCGGGCGTAAATCGCGCAAATCGCGGGGCGAATCTGCCAAAAAATATGCTCTCAAATGGCGCGATTCCGCCCATAAATCCAAATGATTCGCACGATTCGCCAAACTAAAAAGGCGCGGAAAAATGTCTAAAGTTTTCTTTAAAACCTTTGGTTGCAGGACAAATATTTACGATACGCAAGTAATGATTTCGCAACTTTTAAAATCTAGCCAAAATTTTGAAGTTAGCGAGAGTGAGAGCGAAGCAGATATTATCATCATAAATTCCTGCACCGTTACAAACAACGCCGATAAATCGTTGCGTGAGTATATTTCACGCGTAAATAAGCTCAATAAAAAGATTTTTTTTACGGGCTGTGCGATTGATAGTGTGGGAAAAAGTGCATATCAAAATGGCAAAATTTTTGGGGCTTTTGGGCATAGCAAAAAGGCGGAAGTGGCAAATCTCTTAAACGCACAAAGCAAATTTTTTGCGCCAAATGATTTAAGTGCGGTGGATAATGTCGCGCTCACAACGCTTACAGGCAGAACTCGCGCTTTTATTAAAGTGCAGGAGGGTTGCGATTTTAAATGCTCATATTGCATTATTCCCCAAGTGCGGGGCAAAGCGCGGAGTTTGAATCGAGATTTGATTTTATCACAGATTCGCACCCTTGCGATGCAGGGCATTAGCGAATTTGTGCTAAGCGGGACAAATTTGGGTAGTTATGGCAAGGATTCGCACGACACATTGCCAAAGCTCATTAGCGATATTGCAGAGATTAAAGGCGTAAAGCGCATTCGGCTGGGGAGTTTAGAGCCATCACAAATTAAGGGCGATTTTTTGGCAATGTTAGATGACAATATCATAGAAAAGCACTTACATATCGCCATTCAGCACACCGATGATTCGATGCTAAAGCTAATGAATCGCGCAAATCGCTTTGAAAAAGATTTGGCATTGTTTGAATCACTCGCAAACAAAGGCTTTGCAATCGGCACGGATTTTATTGTCGCCCACCCAAATGAGAATGATAAAATCTTTGAATCCGCGCTAAAAAAGTTAGAATCTATGCCTTTAACGCATATTCATTGCTTTATTTTTTCCCCACGCAAAGGCACAAAATCCGCCACAATGCCAAATGCCACGCCAAAAATTGTGGCAAAAGAGCGACTAGCGCGAGTAAAAAATTTAATTGATTCCAAAAATTTTGCTTTTCGCCAAAAAATCGCTAATCAAAAATTGCCACTAAATATTTTAGTCGAATCCCAAAAGGGCGCATTTTGCTATGGATTCGACCAATATTTTAATAAGGTGGCGATAAAATCCGCGCAAAATCTATCCAAAAAATGGGTGGCGATAAATCATTTCAGCGCAAAAAAGGACATAAATTATGCAGAAATCTAAAAGTCTTATTTTTATCGTAAGTGGCGTTATTTTGGTGGCTATTTTGAGTGCGATTTTAATCTTGCGCGATAACACGAGCATTATTGATATTGATGAATTTTCGCGCGTAGTAGGGCAGAGTGGCGATTTGGCTGTGAGTATTGATGAAAATTACATTTATTTAAGCGATGGCGTTGCAAAGCGCAAAATCGCCCGTGCGATTGTGGATTTGGGCGCGTATCCAAATCTCATCGTAAGCGTTAAAGAAAATAATTCTTTTAATAATATTTTAAGCGACATTGGGCTTTTGGTAGTTTTGTTGCTAGGAATCGCCGTGCTATTAAATGCGTTTTCGCGCTTTTTTAGGCGCAGTGGCGTTGAGCAAAAAACTCCGCAAACTCCGCGCTTTGATGAATCTCAGATTCGCCGTGAATTTAGCCGTGAAGCGTTGCAAAATCCATTTAGTGAAAGCCAATTTGTCCCACAAGAAGGCGTCCAAATCACATTTGATGATATTGCGGGGATTAAGGAAGTCAAAGATGATTTGTTAGAAATTATCGATTATTTAAAATTTCCCAAAAAATACAAAGATAAGGGAATCGCCCTGCCAAAGGGGATTTTGCTTGTAGGACCGCCCGGTGTGGGGAAAACGATGATAGCCAAAGCCATCGCAAATGAAGCAAAAGTGCCGTTTTTTTACCAAAGCGGAAGCTCTTTTGCGCAAATCTATGTCGGCGTGGGTGCAAAGCGCGTGAGAGAGCTTTTTTATCAAGCAAAAAAGCAAAGCCCAAGTATTATTTTCATCGATGAGATTGACGCGGTGGGCAAGGCGCGTGGGGAGCATAGAAACGATGAGCGTGAAACCACGCTAAATCAGCTACTAACGGAAATGGACGGATTCGTGGATAGTAGTGGCGTGATTGTCGTGGGTGCTACGAATCGCGTGGAGATTTTGGACCCTGCGTTGCTTCGCTCGGGGCGATTTGATAGGCGAATCTATATTGATTTGCCCGACTTTGAGGAGCGCAAGAAAATCATCGAGCTATATTTGCGCGGGAAAAATCATAGCGTGGATATTGATGAGGTGGCAAAGCAGAGCGTGGGCTTTAGTGGTGCGGCGTTGTCTGCACTCGTCAATGAGGCGAGTTTGAATGCGCTAAGGCGGGATAGCAGTGTGATTACCAATGATGATTTTTTCGCATCGCAAAGCAAAATCGAAGGTGGCGTTAAAAAGCAACTAACGCTAAGCGCGGAGGAAAAGCACATTTTGTCGCTTTATCAAGCGGCAAAGGCGTTGTGTGCGTATTGGTGCGAGATCGAGTTTGATAAAGTGTCGCTTTTAGGGGACGGAATCAAAAATGCCGATAAAAATTTGCTCTCCAAAACAGACTTGCTAAATCGCATAAAAATCGCGCTCAGTGGCAATGTGGTGCTTGAAATGAATGTCGGCGAGGTTTTCACAAACTGCAAAGATGACATACAAAGCGCAAAAGAAATCGCGCGTGAAATGTGCGAATCTTACGCAATGGGCGAGAAAATCATAGTTAGCATAGAGGATATTTTAGAAATTTTAGATTCAGTGCAAGATGAGCTAAAAATCTTTTTTACAAGCTCAAAAACTGCGCTTTTAGCGGCGCAAAAGCATTTGTTAGAGCACGAAAAAATTACCAAAGATGAGTTAGGTGAGATTTTTAAAAAATCACTCGAATCGCTAGAGTAGGCGAAGTAGTGGCGCTATGGATTTTAAGATGAAGTTTTTTGGCGGATTTGGATTCAAAGATGAAGTGCAAATCTTTGAGGGAATCTTGCGTGATTTGGGCTATTTGGAAGCACTTAGCAATCCTTATAATGTCTGCGGGTTTAGCTACGGGGCGCAAAAGGCGGTGGATTATGCGGTGGATTCGCTAAAAAATGGTAGGCGAATCAATCGTGTGATTTTGCTATCTCCTGCGTTTTTTAACGATAAAAGTGCGGATTTTGTGGCACAACAGCTACAAAATTTTGCCAAAAATCGCGCCATTTATATGAAAGCGTTTTATAAAAATATCGGCGTGTGCAAGGGTGATGAGGCGTTTTTGCGTGAGGTGGAAACGATTGATTTACGCATTTTGGAAAAATGTCTGCGCTACACATTTAGGGGCGCGGATTTGGAGGCGTTAAGTGCGTGTGGCGTGGAAATAGTCGCTATTTTAGGTGGCGCAGATAAGATTATCAACGCAAATGTGGCAAATGAATTTTTTAGCAAATATGGGATTGTGTATTTAATCAAAAATGCGAATCATTTGCTAAGACAATTTGTTCTGGGGTAATCATTTGCGTTATTTCGGCGACAAAATTTCGCTCAATGAACGCCCTAGTTCTATTT
>JBNMJF010000018.1:0-13132 GCA_050873665.1 Helicobacteraceae bacterium | reverse complement strand
TTTCATCATCAATCACACCGCGCAAAGCAACCATATTTAGCTTGATTTTTAGCCCAGCGTCTTTGGCGGTAAAAATGCACTCCATTATTTTGCTAAGCGCGTCTTTTTTAGAGATTCGTGCGATTTTCTCGGCATTTAGGCTATCTAGCGAAATATTTATGCGCTTTAATCCTGCGTTTTTAAGATTCACCGCCTCACGCGCCAAAAAATAGGCATTTGTGGTGAGCGCGACTTCTATGTCATTTTTATAGCTATAAATCCCCGCGATAAAGGCACTTAAATCCTTTCGCAGTAGCGGTTCGCCACCTGTTATGCGGATTTTTTTCACGCCAAAATCCATAGCGATTTTTAAAAATTCTAACATTTTAGGCAGTGGAATCACACTCTCATCGATGATTTCAGGCGTATTTGGCATACAATAAAGGCAGCGAAAATTGCAGTTTTTCGTAACAGAAATGCGAATATAATCGATTGTGCGCCCAAAGCTATCGATTAGGACATTTTGCATTTTTGATTTCCTTTACCTTAAAAATTAGCCCAAAATTCTAACAAAATATGTTTAATTTTTACTTTTTGTGCGAATCTAAGCCCGTAAATAGCCTAAAATTGTTGCTAATATGCTATCATCATCGCGCTCATCGCTTTTTAGCGCGACTTTTTCGCCGTTTTCAAAGCTTATCGTGATATTTTCATTATAATTTGTGATAAGTTTTATGCACTTTTGCGTGGCTAAAAATTTCACTAACATTAGTTGCAAAAATCGCCTTGTATAGCTATCCAAGTTGCCAAAACGCTGCGCTATCTCGCCCTCAATATCATAAATCTCTGCCATCGATTCGACATTGGAAAGCCGTCTATACAAATCAAGGCGAATCCTATCGCTACTAATTAGCTCTACATTCAAAAACGCCGAAATATTTAGCTTTATATCCACGCTACGCGCATTTCCCGCGCCCTTGCCACTTAGCAGATTTATGCTGTCTTCTAGCATTTTTAGATAAAGGCTATACCCAATATTATCGATATGTCCGCTTTGCGCCTCGCCTAGTATATTTCCGCCCCCGCGAATCTCCAAATCATTGTAGCTTAAAATCCCTCCCGCGCCCAAAAATGAGTTAGATTCGAGTGAAACGAGCCGTTTTCGCGCTTCTGGCGTAATATTTTCCTTATCATCGACAAAAAAGTAGCAATATCCCTCTTTGTCCCCACGCCCGATTCGCCCACGAAGCTGGTGCAAATCCGCCATTCCAAAGCAATCCGCGCAATCCACAATAATCGTATTTGCGTTTGGCAAGTGAATGCCAGACTCTACAATCGAAGTTGATAAAAGCACATTATATGCGCCATTTGCGAAATCCACCATAATCTCTTCGCTCTTATTTTGGGGAATCTTTGAGTGCAAAATAGCAATCTTTAGATTCGGCATTAGCTCTAAAATCTCAGCTTTACGCGCCTCCATCGTTGCGATATTATTATGGATATAAAAAATCTGCCCATTTCGGCGCAACTCACGCAAAATCGCGTCCCGCAAAACCGAATCATTATAATTTTTCACAAAGGTTTTTGGCGCGACACGGGTGCTTGGCGGGATATTTAGATTGGATTGCGTTTTGATATGTGAAAGCGCAAGATTCAGCGTTCGCGGAATGGGCGTGGCACTCATTGATAAGATATGCACGGCTTTGGTGAGATTTTTTAAATGCTCTTTTTGTTTCACGCCAAATTTATGCTCCTCATCAAGCACGACTAGGGCGAGATTTTTAAACTCCGCATTTAGCAAACTATGCGTCCCCACGACAATATCCACACTTCCATTTTTCAAACCCTCTAAAATTTGGCTTTTTTTGGTGCTGAATCTATCTAGCTTTGCGATTTTTATGCTAGATTCGCCAAATCGTGCGGACAAAGATTTAAAATGCTGATTGCTTAAAAGTGTCGTAGGCACGATTAGCGCGGACTGAAAGCCACTTTTATACACGGCAAACATCGCATTCATCGCCACTTCCGTTTTGCCAAAGCCCACATCGCCCACAAGCAGCCTATCCATAACTTTTCCACTCGCTAAATCGCCCAAAATCTCATCAATGCTTTTATCTTGGTCGGAGGTTAGCTCAAATCCAGCGCACTGCCTAAAAATATCTAACTCGACATTATTTTTTTCAATAACTTTGCCTTTGATTAGCTCACGCGCAGCGGCAATATCGATGATTTCTTGCGCGATTGCTAGGAGTTTGGGGCGGATTTTTTCTTTGATTTTGGCAAAACTGCCCTTGCCTAGCCTATCAAGCGTGGGAATACTCGCATTACTTGCGATATATTTATCAATCAAATTAAGATTATGCACGGGCAACAGTAGCTTATCATCGCCCAAATACGCAATCTCAATAAAATCGCTGATATTGCCTAAAATGCGCGTTTGCTTAATCCCGCTAAATCGCCCGATACCATACTCGCTATGCACGACATAATCGCCGTTATTTAGCTCATTTAGCTTAATTGTGGTGGCTTTTTTGGGGCGTTTTTTGGGAAGCGTATTTAGCGAGATGATGATTTCACTTGGCGTAATGATATTTAGCACGATAGATTCGCGCAAGATTCGCGCATTTGGGATTGGCGTAGTTTGCAAAAGGGATTGCAAAATCAGCTCATTTTGGCTTAAAATGGTAACTTGCTTATCTTTATGCAATGGCAAAAGTTTGGGGAGCAAATCCACGCTATTGCCGATAATATCGCTAAATTCCGCCTTTAGCTCAAACGAATCTAGCTTTTTGAATGCGCTAAAATCGATATAGCTTAGGCTCTCTAATCCTTCGATTTCTTTGATTTCATCAAGCGCGGTGGGTGCGATAATGCTCTTAAACTGCGCAATTAGTGGCTTTTGTGTGATAAACCAAAATCCAAGCGAGTGAATATCCTTGATAAAAGCATCAAAATTGCAAGTCTCCACTTTACGCTCTAAAGATTCGTATTCGTCCGAATCTAGCGAAAAAAGCGCGGGAAAAATGTCGATTCGCTCGATTTTTTCGATGATTTTTTGCGTCCCCGCGTCAAAATAGGCAATGTCCTCAATCTCATCATCAAAAAACGAGATTCGCACGGGATTTTGCAGATTGTGCGGGAAAATATCCACTATATCGCCGTGAATCGCCATTTCTTTGGGCGCATAGACAATGTCTAAATTCTCAAACCCCGCATTGATGAGATTTTGCGTGAATGTCGCAAAATCGCATTTTTGGGATTTAGAAATGTGGATTGCGCGTAGCCAATTTGGTGGCGGCAAAGGGTGCAAAAGCGAGTGCAAGGGGGCAAGTAAAATGCCGTTTTTGTCATCATAAAAATGCGATAAATTCAGCAATAATTCGCCTAGCTCAAAGGCATAACTACGCAAATCATCGCCCATTTTGGCGCGAAAATCATTTAGCAAATACGCATTAGGAAAGGTTGAATCAACTGCTTTGCAAAAACGGCACACTTCACGCGCTTCTAACGCTTCTTCGCCATTTTTAAAGATGGCGATTTTAAAATTAGATTCGCTTGAATTGCGCAAATTGCTTGAATCGCTCGAATTTTTTGAATTGCTCGAATCGCCAAAATCGCCAAATTTTTGGCGCAAGATTCGATAAAAATTAGCGTTTAACATTTCATCAATTTATTTGTTATACAACTCGCTATGCGAACCCACAGCAAAGCAATATAGGATTAGCTCATAATCTCTTTTTTGGTAGATTAAAAGCAAATTGGGCTTTATGTGGCACTCCCTATAATCTTTTAGGTTGCCCTTTAATTGATGGTCGTTATATTTTGGCTCTAAAACCTCATCATTTGCGAGTTTTGTAACTATATCATCGACTAAAATTAGCTCATTTTGGCTAAGTTTTTTGCGCTGAGTTTTGTAGTTGCTTGAAACTTTGACTTGATATTTGCTCATCTAAATATTTGCTCTATATTCCTCAATATCTTTGTATAAAGTCCCGCCACCGCTATTTATTTCATCAATGGCTTCTTGCAACTCTTTGCTTGGGGTAAAATCATAGTTATATGCTTCGCAAATAGGGCATTCATCGATAGTTTCGGCAACTAGCGTGGCATTTGTCCCACTCACAAGCCCCTTAAATGCAGGAATATACTCATCTTTGACATTATCAATGATTAACCTAGTCATATTAAAACTCCGCAAAAAATTATGGCATTGTAGAGCAAAATAAGCTCATCACAAGCGCAAAATCTAAGATTTTACGCTAAGTGAATCTCACTCATTATCGTAGCTTTTTGTCTTAATCTTACTTTCGCCTACAAAAATGCCTTTTTTCTCGATATACAGCTCGTTGCAGATAATCGTCCCTTCGATTTTACCATCGGGCAAAATCTCAATACACTCCGAATCCACCGTGCCTTTAGAAATACCACCTACGATTACGCGCTGTGCGAAAATATCGCCTGTTACAACGCCATTTTTGCCCACCATAACGGTGTTTGTCGAGTGGATATTCCCGTCAAACTCGCCGTCAATGTGAATGTGGCATTCGCTATTTAACTCTCCTTTGAACTTCGTCCCAGCAGCGATAATTGTTGCGCCATTGGCGTTTGCTGCATCAAATTGTTTATCGTTGTTAGTAAAGATTGCCATGCTATATTTTTCTCCTTTTTGAATATTGTATCAAAATTTCCCATATTCCAATCTAAAAAATTCTTAGGATTGATATGGCTTCCCAAAAACCTCACCTCATAATGGAGGTGATAACCCGAGCTTGCACCTGTATTGCCCACATAGGCGATTAGTTGTCCTTTTCTTACAAATTCCCCCTTTTTTACAGCTATATCATTTAAATGCGCATAATAGGTTCTAAAACCAAAGCTATGATCGACTTTTACCAGCGTCCCATAGCCTCCATTCCACCCATCTTTCGCAAAATCCACAACTCCATCGGCAGTCGCATACACAGGCGTGTCTTTGTCTGCCGCCAAATCCGTGCCTGTGTGGATTTCTTGCGTATTTGAAAGTGGGTGCATTCTATAACCATAAGGCGATGAAACGCGCTTATATTCGATGAGCGGAATGCCATTTGGTATAAATTTCATTATAAAAAGTTTTTGTAGCCCAGTGATACTCGCGGTTTCAACGCGTGATTTTAGCTTATATGCGCCAGATTGTGCGTTTATGCCAATCACGCCTTCTAACTCCTCGATTTTATCGGCGACTAAAAGCGTTTCCTCTTTTTTTGTCTCAATTTGCGCATTTAAATCTATGTGGCGATTCATAAGTTTATTATATTCCTCTTGGACATATTGATATTTGTATTCCACATCTCTAATCTCAGTGGTAAAGCTATACACTACCACAAGTGCGAAAAATACTCCAGAAAGCACCGCAACGGCTACATAAATAATGATATGCTTAAAAAATGCGTTGATATTATAATATTTGTAGCCATAAGGGCTTGAAACCATTAGGATTAGTCTATCATCGACATTGCTTTTCATCGCTGTCCTCGCGGTGTATCTTGCGTTAGCACTTTGTGTGATGCGATTTGAATCATATCATTAAAAGTCCATAGCAAACTATCCCAATTCACAATGCTAGGCGCATCTATCACGCTATCAAAGTTATCAATATTCCACGCTACAAAATGTTGCATCTCTACTTCGCTCCCCAAAAAGCGAATGTCGTAATAAACGCTAGGATTGCCATTATGTTTGCCACTATAGCCGATGATTTGCCCTTTTCTTACCACATCGCCACGCCGAACGCTTAGCTTTGATAAATGCCCATAAATAGAGTTGAATCCAAATGTATGCACGATTTTGACAAATTTGCCAATGCCACTTGTATCTTGGCTACGCGTTAAATCCACGATTCCATCGGCGGTGGCTAGGATTGGCGTATCATTTGGCAATGGATAAATCACGCCTCTGCGCTGAAATGCAGGTTCTGCGGTAACCTTACTGCTAAAAGGCTTTGCATTTGGGACTAGCTTTAGTAGCATTTCTTTTTGCTTCGTATTTAGCGTATCTATATCAAATGGATTCGTCTCTTTTGCCTCGATTATGGAGTTTTTCATCGAAATCACATCTTCTAAATCCAAAATCTTTTTATTGACTTCATCTAACTGCTCTTGGCTTTTATCGACTTCTTGGCGCAAAGAAATATTTTCCTTATAAACTTCGGCGTATTTTTCTATCGTATCATCGCGTCTGCCCTGCATTCCTTTCAATTCATCGGCTAAAAAGCGCACGGTAAAGTAAAGCACCACCGCCACAATAGCAAAAAATCCCACAAAATAAAACAGCACTTTTTTGATGAATCGATGGACATTAAACTGCTTTACGCCGTTATTATCGATGATTGAAATGATGAATTTATCGCGGATATTTTTGCTTGTCATTTTTTACTTCGCCTTTTTGTGATTCATAAAATCGCGCATAAATGCCTCCACCACGCTAAAACTGCCAAAAACCAAATAATCATTTTGTGAATCTATCGAATCCACACCATTAAAATTTTGATATAAAATCCCTAGCGAATCTAAAGTTTTTTCTAGCGTTTTTCGCTCTATAATACGCGGATTATCCGCCACTTCCAAAATCTCAACGCGCAAAATATTATCCTTTAAAATGCCTAAAATCTCACTAATATTTTTTTGAAAATAGCTATTATACACCAAAATCACTTTTTTTTGCCCCAAATTTTCTTTAACCGCAAATGCGGCGTTTTGATTATGCCCGACATCGATGATAATATTGGGCGCAATTTGCTCAAATCTCCCGCGTAAATCTAGTTTTGGCAACGAATCTAAATCGCATTTTAGCCCCAAAATCTCTAATGCTTTTAGCGCAAGGATAAGATTTTGCCTTAAAAAACCAGCAAGGCGGTGCTTTGTGAGATAGCTTTGGATTGCTTCGGCGTTTGCAACGCCTCGCAATGACGAATCGTTTGAATCGCTTTTACTTGAATCAAATTCTAGTATTTGCGGTGGAGATTTTGTGTCTTGGAGAAAATTTTGGGATAAAACTAGACTTGGAGTCTGTTGATTCCCAAAATTTTCTCCAAGTGCGAAAGATGCACCCAAAGACGAATTTTTGTGCGATTCCACGCCATAAAACTCTACGCCATTTTTTTTCGCAATATCTCTTGCAATTTTTTCTACTATCTCATATTTTTGCGCCCCCACCACCATTTTAGAAACGCGGTTTGGGTAAAATACCGCATTTAGCTTTGTTGTGGCGATTGCCTCAATGCTATCCCCCAAAATCTCCGTGTGGTCGTAATCAATCACGCTAAAAACGCATAAATCACGCGCAATCACGCTTGTCGAATCTAGCTCTCCGCCCACTCCAGCCTCCAAAATCAAGTAATCCGCATTTTGCGCTAGGACAACAGCCAAAAATGTCGCATACTCAAAATAGCTACATTCCGCCATAAAATCAAAGCCCTGCAAAAATCTATGCGCCTTCAAAAGCTCATCATCGCCGATAATTGCGCCGTTTTTGTAAAATCGCTCACTAAAGCTAAAAATATGCGGACTTGTGAAATGCACGACACTTGCACCATTTTGCATTAGCATTAGTGCCAAAAATCGCCCCGTGCTACCTTTGCCATTTGTGCCAAGCACTTGAATCGTGTGCTTTGGCGGTGCGATATGTGCCTTTAGTCGCTCATAAATCCGTCCCGCACGGCTTTTATCAATGGTGCGATATTCTACGCCTTTTTGATTCATATAGGATTCGACTTCGTTTAGCGTGGGATTTTGGGGCGGATTCGCAGGATTTATGCGCGGATTCGCGCCTAAATCCGCACGATTCGCCTTAAAATTTTGCTTCATTGCAACTCGCCAAATTTGACAACGCTAAAGTCGATTTTTAAGCGCAGTGGCTTATTGTGGAGCATAAAAGTATGGATTTCTAGGATTTTCTCAATCTCGCGTTTAAGCGCGTCCGTGTGCTGTTTGCTAAAAATCGCCACCGCATTTTTGTAAATGCCAATGACATTTTGCGAATTTAGCTTACTAAGTAGCAACGCGCAAAATGAATGCAGTAGGCGATTATGTGCGTGTGAATCTAGCGTCTTAATAAATGCTTGTTCGCTAAATTTGCAAAGCAAAATCTTTTGATTTTTATCGATTTTTATGTGCTGTGCGCCCAAATTCGCCAAAAAATTGTTTATTTTTTTATTGTGGGATTCGCGCATTTGGCGCGATTCGTGCGATTCGTTAGATTCGGCGGATTCGCCTAATTCAAGCAAAGCCGAAAGTTTTGAATCAATCGCATTTAAGGGCAGATTCGCGCTAAAGTCAATAATCCTATGTGCCTTTAAAAGTGCGAGTGCTTTTTGCAACGCTTTTGTCGTGGCGTTTTTATCGCTAACTTCAAGCGATTCGCGCTTGTGATTGCAGATTTGGGCGATTTTATCGATAAAATCATCGCGCGTTTTTATGGGAGAATTTTGCAATTCCTTTTTGATTGCGCCTTCAAATCGCCCACTCCACGCGCTAAACCAATCGCACTCGTTGAATCTAACGCCCATATTGCGACATTCCGCGCATAAAATATCCAAAAAACTCTGCGGATTAAAGTCCAAATTATGCTCACTAAAGTGCAGTAGCGTGTTTTTTATGGCGGTTTTGATTTCGCTATTTAACTGCGCCATTTTGCCCCCAAAATCTAGCGGAAAAACGCCACTTGCGCGATAAATTTATCGATTGCCGAAATGGAGGCTTCCCTAATGGCATTAAAGCGGTTTTCATCGGTTAGCGTGGAGATGACATCGACAGGGAAATCATAAAAGCCGTAATTGCTAAACTTCCGCGCGTTGCCCTTTCTGTCGGTGTATTCAAAGCTGATATTTACACTCGCGCGATAAAAGTTTGCAAACCCCGCGTCATTATCAGCAATCGAATCCACGCTAACGCTCGTAATCTCCGTGCGGATAATCGTATCCGCCTCGCTTTTGGCGACAAGTCGTAGGTGGAATTTCTGCGCGATGGCTTGATTTAGCGCGTCTTTAGCGATGAGCGAGTTTTCAGGGTCGGCGAGATTCACCACCGCTTCGACATAGATATTTTCGCCCAAATTTTGCTTTGTGTAATATGACATAGGATAATATCCGCAACCAGCGAGAAAAATGGCTATAAAAAAGGCGGAGGCAAAAAGGACGCGTTTCATTTTATGACAAAATTTACCAACTTATTTGGGACGATGATTTCTTTAATGATTTGCTTATTTTCCACCCATTTTGCTACCGCGCTTTTGGCGGACGCTAAAATCGCCTCATTGCTTGAATCCGCGCTCACAGCGATTTCTGCGCGTCTTTTGCCATTCACAGACACCGCCAAAGTTATGGTATCGCTTTTTAGCGCGTTTTTATCTACTGCAATTTCGCGGAAATTCGCACAGCCAAACAATCGCTCACTTAGCTCATAGCAAATATGCGGAATGATTGGCTCTAAAATATTTAGCAAAATGTAGTAGGATTCAAACCAGACTTTTTGCGATTCGGCGGTGGATTCGACATTCGATTCGGCATTTTTGGGCGAATCTGCGCTAGATTCGCCTGAATCCATCGCCACTAGCGCATTTAACGCCTCCATACAAGAGGCAATAAGCGTATTAAAGGGATAGTCTTTATTTGCAAAAACGGCATTGCTTTTTTGCAGTGCCTCATAAACCTTGCGCCGTGCGAGTTTTTGCGCCTCGCTTAAATTTCCAAACGCCAAATTATTAAAATACAAATTCGCGCCATTTAACCGCTCGGCATTATTATAAAGGCGATTTAGAAAGTTTGATGCGCCCTTCAAAGCATCATCATTCCACTCTAACTCTTTTGTCGGCGGAGCGGCAAAAAGTATAAAAAGTCGCGCCGAATCCGCGCCATAACTCTCAATAATGCTTTTTGGCTCGACTACATTGCCCTTTGATTTGCTCATCTTTGCGCCGTTTTTTAGCACCATTCCCTGCGTTAAAAGCCTAGCAAAGGGCTCATCGATTTGCAAATGTCCCAAATCGCGCAACACTTTGGTGAAAAACCGCGCATACAGCAAGTGCAAAACGGCGTGTTCGATTCCGCCAATGTATTCATCGACATTAAGCCAATACTTTAGTGAATCCGCATCAAGCGCGGACTTTTCCCACAAATCGCGTGGCGTTGTGTAGCGCAAAAAATACCAGCTAGATTCAACAAATGTATCCATAGTATCAGACTCGCGCAACGCTTCGCCCCCGCATTTGGGGCATTTGGTGAAAAGCCACTCTTTATTTGATAAAAGCGGATTGCCCTCTGCGCTAAAATCCACCTTCTCAGGCAACAGCACGGGCAAATTTGGCTCTTTTAGTCTGCCACATTTTTCGCAGTTTATAAGCGGTATGGGCGTCCCCCAATATCGTTGCCGTGAAATGCCCCAATCACGGAGCTTGTAGTTAGTAACGCGCTTTCCTAAATCATTGCGCTCAAAATGCGTAATAATCGCCTCTTGCGCATCTTTCACGCTTAAGCCATCAAACTCAAAGCTATTTTTCAAAACGCCATTTGCCTCGAATCTATCGCTATTTTCGATAACATCGATAATTTTTAGCCCATATTTTTTGGCAAACTCAAAGTCCCTCTCATCGTGGGCGGGGACGCACATAATCGCCCCGCTACCATAATCCATAAGCACGAAATTCGCCACAAAGATTTCTAGCGTTTCGTTTGTAAGCGGGTGAAGGGCGTGGATTCCAAGCGGAATGCCGATTTTTTCTTTGCTTAATCTATCCCGCGCGGAAGTGTTTTGAATAGCCGTAATCTCAGCTATTTTAGCCGAATCTAGTGCGCCCTTTGCAATTAAATGCCTAACTAGCGGGTGTTCAGGCGACAAAGCGCAATAAGTTACGCCATAAATGGTATCAGGGCGCGTGGTAAAAACGGATAGTTCGCTAAAATCGCCTAAAATATCATTGCGATTTGGCGAATCTGTGCTTGAATCGCCACTAGATTTAGCCAAATTTGGCGAATCTTTGCCCGAATCCGCGCTTGAATCCACGCCCGATTCGCTCGATTTGCCAAGCGAATCCGCACATAATTTAAAGCTAAATTCTAGCCCACTGCTCTTGCCAATCCAATTTTTTTGCATTGTTAGCACTTGGTTGCTCCACTCTAGCTTTTCTAAGTCGCTTAACAATTCCTCCGCGTAGTCGGTAATTTTAAGGTAGTATTGAAACATTTCCTTTTGCACCACAGGGCTATCGCAACGCCAACATTTGCCGTCAATCACTTGCTCATTTGCCAAAACCGTCTTATCCTGCGGACACCAATTCAAAAACGCCTTTTTTCGATAAACTAAGCCTTTGTCCCACATTTGGCAGAAAAACTCTTGCTCCCAGCGCGTGTAAATCTCATCGCTTGTGGCAAATTCGCGCGTTTTGGAAAACGAAAATCCTAAGCTAGATAGCACTTTTTGCATTGCGCTAATATTATCATAAGTCCAAGTTTTGGGGTGGAGATTGTGCTTGATTGCGGCATTTTCAGCAGGTAGCCCAAAGCTATCCCAGCCGATAGGGTGCAGCACATTACAGCCCATTTTGCGATAATGCCTAGCAATTGCGTCCCCGATTGTGTAGTTTCGCACGTGCCCCATATGGATATTTCCGCTAGGATAGGGGAGCATTGAGAGAATGTATTTTTTAGGGTGCAAAAAATCATCGCTTGGCTCAAATGCGCTTGAATCTGCCCAAATCTTTTGCCATTTTTTTTCGATTTCTTTGGGATTGTAGCTCATTTTAGTAGTCCGATTCGCTTGTTTTCGCGCTTTCTATGAAAATAATTATTATCGCAAAGACATTTGCCGCCAGTGCGCCTACGGATAGCGCATACGCCACTTGCAAGTCGCCTAAAATTTGAAACCACAAAAACGCAGGGATTAGATGAAAATCCGCCACAATCGAGCTTGCAAAAAGCTCTGCGCTTAAAAGTTTGCGAGTGCCGATTCGCAAAGTCGTAGAGATAAAATTTATCGCCGCTGCCAAAAACAAAAGCACGATATTTGGCTCATACAAAAAGCCAATCGTTGAAGTTAGGCTCATCAGCGTAAAAAATATAAATAAAATTCTGCCCCAATCCATAGAAATGTCCCCTTTAAATTAGATTTTGCGTGAGAGATTCGCGCTTTGATTCGCGACTAATTTGCCAAAAAATCGCATTAGATTCGCCCCAAAAATGCTACGATTCGCCACTAAATTTGCCCTCTCTCATACATTTTTCGCATTCGCTCTTTTTCTTGCGCTTTGGCTTGTTTTCGCGCCTCTTTTGCATAATATTCTTTTATGTCAAAGCCTAGCATTATGGCTAATTTTGGTGCGACAAACATTGAGCTATAAGTCCCCACAATCGCGCCTATTAGCATCGGCAAAGTAAATCCTTTCAAAATCTCACTGCCAAAGGCAAAAAGCACGGCGATTACAAAAAATGTCGTTAGCGAAGTTAGCAAAGTGCGCGAGAGAGTGCGCGAAACGGCGTCATTTATCACCAATCGCACATCATTAAAAGTTCGCGCCAACATTTGCTCCCTAATCCTATCAAAGATTATAATCGTATCATTGATTGAATAGCCAATCAGCGTGAGAAGCGCGGCAATCACATCTAAACTCAAATCTATGTCAAACACCATAATCGCCGCTCCGCTGATGATGACATCGTGGATTAGCGCGATGATACTAGCAAGGGCGAATCGCCACTCATAGCGAAAACTCACATAAATCATCATCGCAATGAGTGCCAAAACAATCGCTAATGTGCCTTTTTTAGCGAGTTCTTTGCCGGCTTTTGGACCGACATTTTCGATTCGGCGAATCTCAAAATCGCCTGTGTTTTTAAGCGCGTTTTTTAGCTCATCGGCGATACTCACGCTTGAATCTTGCACAAAAGCAAATTTGATAGTAATCTCATTTTTCGCGCCAAACTCGGTGATTTGCGCATCTTTGAAATATGGATTCGCACTCAAATCCTCGCGAATCTGCGGGATAGGCGCGGAATCTTGCTTGTATAAAATCTGTGCCACGCTACCACCTGCAAAGTCGATGCCTAAATTCACGCCCATTGTGAAAAATACCACCACAAGCGCGAGTATGATTAGCGCACTTGCGATAATGCCATAGTTGCTATATT